>CAZJBZ010000290.1:0-6219 GCA_964543975.1 uncultured Spirochaetales bacterium | reverse complement strand
TTCTGAAAACTCTAGTTCTCTTCATTTGTACACTTTGCACCGGAAAGACCGCCGATTGCGTCTGCGCCATAGGTTTCCTTAATCCGTGTTAGGTTTTCAACTGTGACGCCAATGGCCTCTTCCCAGGTAGCTTCCACAAACTTTCCGTTTTTCTTGATAAGGGGGGTTGTCAGCCGTTCCGGATGGTCGATAAACTCGGCGCCGAACTTTCCCTTCACGCAGAGGTTTCCGTTGTTGACAGTGTCTCTATCGGGAGTGGTGACCTTTACCAGCTTCCCGTCCTTGGTATGCATTTCCAAGGTGCAGCCGCAGCCGCAATAAGGACAGATGGTACGCTCACTTTTCAGTTCCCATTCGCGTCCCTTTCCGATTCTCTTTTTTTCCGTAAGAGCACCTACCGGACAGACACTGATACATTTTCCGCAGGAGACACAGGTCGTTTCCTGCAGCGGGCGGTCAAAAGCTGTGGCAATGGTGGTGGCAAATCCTCGGTCACCGATCTGGATGGCGCTGTCGTATTGAATCTGATTGCAGACGTAAACACATCTGCCGCAGAGAATACATTTATTGTAGTCGCGAAAAATAAAGGGGTCGTCATCCCGTATACCACGATCGTTTCGGTCCCCTTCGAAGGAGGGCCGGGTAACTCCAAACTCATACGCGTACTTTTCCAGCAGACAACTGCCGCTCTTCTCACAGGTGATGCAGTCAACCGTATGATCGGAGAGTATAAGTTCCAGATTAAATTGTCGGGCCCGCTGTATTCGTTCAGTATCGGTATGAATCACCATGCCGTCACTCGCCGGGTGGGAACAAGACACCGCAAGACTTCGCATGCCTTCCACCTCAACCAAACAGAGCCTGCAGGAGCTCATCGGAGGGAGGTCCTCGGCGTAACAGAGATGAGGTATTTCGATTCCTGCCTGTTTTGCGGCCCAGTAGAGGGTGACCCCCTGTTTGACCGTTACTTCTTTGCCGTCTATCGTTACTGTAATGTCACTCATCTATTCGTCCTTCCACTGTAGTTATGAAACGGTTATCGCGTCGAATCGACAGGTGCTGACGCACATTCCGCATTTTATACACTTTTCCTGATCAATAACATGCGGCTGTTTCGACTCGCCGCTTATCGCGTCTGACGGGCACACCTTGAAACAGGCGTGACATCCGGTGCAATCGTTCGCAATAATCGTGTAATGAATAAGGTTCTTGCAAACTCCTGCCGGACATCGCTTTTCTTTGATATGCGCCTCGTATTCATGACGAAAATATTTCAGAGTCGTCAAGACCGGGTTCGGGGCGGTCTGGCCTAAAGCGCACAGAGCCGAATCCTTTATTGCGTATGCCATCTTCTCGAGTTTGGTAAGGTCCTCTTCGGTCCCCCTTCCTTCACAGATAGCCGTCAATATCTCGAGCATCCTTTTCGTTCCGATTCTGCACGGCACGCACTTCCCGCACGATTCTTCCTGAGTAAAGGAGAGAAAGTATCGGGCGACTTCGACCATACAGGTCGTTTCATCCATGACAATCATACCGCCGGAGCCCATGATACACCCCGCTTCCCTCAATGACTCGAAATCGACGGAGATGTCTAAGAGAGATTCGGGAATACAACCACCCGACGGACCACCGGTTTGAACGGCTTTGAATTTCTTCTCGTCGGGAATGCCGCCCCCGATATCGAAAATGATTTCCCGTAAACTAATACCCATCGGTACTTCGACCAAACCGGTGTTATTGACTTTTCCAACCAAAGAAAAAACCTTTGTCCCTTTGCTGGTTTCGGTGCCGATAGAGGCAAACCAGTCGGCACCGTGCCGGATAATCATGGGGACGTTGGCGAATGTTTCAACATTATTGATGTTAGTCGGTTTCCCCATGTACCCCGATTGGGCGGGATAGGGAGGTTTCACCCTCGGCTGCGGCAGTTTTCCTTCAAGTGAGTTGATAAGCGATGTCTCTTCTCCGCAGACAAACGCTCCGGCCCCGCGATGGACTGAAATATGAAAATGAAAACCGCTGCCTAAGATGTCTTCACCCATGAGTCCGTATTCCGTTGCCTGTTCAATAGCTAAGAGGAGTCTCTTTAACGCTAAAGGATATTCGTTTCGTATATAGATGAAACCCTCATGAGCACCAATCGCATTTGCACCGATTACCATCCCTTCAAGGACGGCATGGGGGTCTGATTCAACGATTGATCGATCCATAAAAGCCCCAGGATCACCTTCATCGGCGTTGCAGATAATATATTTTTCATCTCCCGGTTGGGCCCTGCAGATTTGCCATTTTTTGCCTGTAGGGAACCCGGCCCCTCCTCGTCCCCTTAAGCCGGCCTGAAGGACCTCTTCGATAATTTCATCGGCAGTCATGAGAGTAAGCGATTTGGCCAAAGCTTTGTAGCCGCCCCTGCCGATATACTCGTCGATGTTCTCAGGATCGATTACCCCCCGGTTTGCCAAAGCAATAAGACGCTGTTTTCCAAAAAAACCGATGTCTTTCATCTTTGGGATGGGTGCCTCTTCTTTGGGCGGGGTATACATCAATTTCGGGACCGGACGTCCTTTGAGGAAATGCTCTTCAACTAGATAAGGAATGACTTCGGGGGTAAGCATCTGATAAAAAATACCGTCCGGCTGGACCACGACGATAGGTCCATTGGCACAAAAACCGTTACACCCGGTTGTAATAACCTGAATCTCCTCCTCGAGATTCTGTTTTTTCAGCTCTTCTTCAAAAGCGTTTTTTATCTCGAATGCTCCTCCCGAAACACAGCCGGTACCGGTGCAGACCATTACGTTCATTCTATAACGTGGCATTTACGATATCCTTTCACTACCTATGGCGAGGGCATAATCTTCAAAGATTTGCCCCTCCACGACATGTGCTTTAAAGATTTTTTTTACTTTATCCGGATTGAGATCGACATATTTTACCGGGGGCTCATCCTTCAATTCAACAGTTGCCATCGGCTCCTTGCTGCATAATCCGGCGCAACCCGAAGTTGTCAAGATGATATCTTGCGCGTTCACATTTTCAATCTCTTTCATAAAAGCGGATAGAATTTCTCGTGCTCCTGACGCGATACCGCAGGTGCCCATATGGACGGTAATTTTAACTCTTCCGGCCCCTTCTCGAAGCATGGTGGTCGATCGCATTTTTTGGCTGATCTTGTCAAGGTCTTCAGGTTTAAGCTTCATAACAACGGCTCCTTTTGATTTTTTTTATAATATACATAGCTGAATGTTATTTCGGGATGCGTAAATTCCAAAAGCTGCACTGTTCCGTCCATATCGCCGGTCGGTTTCCTGTCGGGATGACTCAATTGAAAGGTGGCGCTGATTTTTGTACCACCGCTTCGACTCGAGTGTAGGTCGAAACAACCTCCTCCTTCTCTGGCGGCCTGAAAAAAAAGAGGAATTCCAAGGCCGACCAGTTTGTCCGGTTTGGAGGTGAAAAATGGGTCTAACGCGTTCTGTACAGTCACTTCATCCATTCCTTTCCCGTTATCGGTTATATCGATTGTCAGTAAATCAGCTTCACTGTCCTCGAATATTTCAATGGTTACCTCAGTCGCCCCCGCTCTAATTGAGTTATCGACGATGTCTAAAACATGCAACGATATATCCTGCATAAGCACTCATGATAACGACGTACAGACAATACGTCTCCCGTTTTCTCCGTTCAATGCCTGCCTCAGCTCTCGAACCGTCGGTTTTGCAATCAAGAATGTTGTTGTGTCCCTTCCTACATCCTCCGGATGGTGAGCATCGGAAAAAGTTACAAAGGGAAAAACAATATTTTCAAAAGAGTAGGGTGAACTCGTATATCTATGGGACAGTTCCACTGCGTCCAGATCGAGGTTCTCCGGTATGAAGCCCAATTGACTGAAAACGCCGAACGCTTCTCGATCGATATGCGAGGCAATCGCCAGACCGTCATTATCGTGTATGGCTGTAATGACGGTCTCTACATCCAAATCTGTAGCCCCTATAAGCAAATGCTTGTTGTAATCTTCTACATAATCTTCGGGACCAACAACATATTGAGGGCCGAACACTTCCGGATCGTTTGTTCCGTTCAAATGGTCGTAGATCAGTTCCTGCATGCGATGAAGTGGTCCATCTTGATCGAAAATGCCTAAAATATGGATTTCTTCTTGTGTTGTTATTTCCATTCCGCCGAATACCGTGAGTCTGCTTTTCTCAGCAATACTTCTCACTGAAGAGACATTTTCGGATGCGTTATGGTCGGTTACGGCCACAGCATGCAACCCTTTTTTCATTGCTGAACGAATAATACGCGTTGGTACGCTTTTCGGATCGCCGCAGGGAGATAAACAGGTGTGAATATGCAGATCCATTGTATACCTCTCAAGCATCCTTATGCCCGGTAATGCCGGCGTTATACAGTCTTCCAACCATTTCAAAAGTCGGCAGTTCACTGACAAGGAGCGGCATATTTTCCGCCTTGGCCTTTGTGAGTGTAGCCTCTTCAGGGTGTCTTCCTCCGATAAGAATGACACCGCTCAGCCCTTTCATGACGGCAACCGCCACCACATTGACATGGATCTGGAGCGTTATCCACAGGTCATTTTCCCCCGCGTTCGCGATAACATCGCTCATCAAATCGCTCGCATACCCATGTTTCACCTCCCGGTCTAAATTCGATTCACCCGATAGTATTTCCAGATGAAACCTTTCTGTGATGTCCCTTAGTGTCATGGTACCTCCAAAGGAATCGTACTCTTCAGTCTTGTTCCCTTTCCGAGGGTCGATGTAATTTCAAAATGATCGGAGTTGTTTTTAATGTTCGGTAATCCCATCCCGGCACCGAAACCCAATTCACGGATCCAATCCGGCGCGGTGGAATAACCTGGCTGCATGACCTTCTCAATGTCTTCAATGCCGGGACCTTCGTCGTTAATCTCTATCACAATTCTGTCTTTATCCAGATATGCCTTTATTTCACCGCCGCCGCCGTACATGATGCAGTTCATCTCGGCTTCGTAGGTAACGATTGCCGCACGAACAATGATGTCGGGATGAATGCCCAAATAGGAAAGGTTTTTCCGGAGCTTGCTTGCTACCTCTCCGCCCAGCTCGATCTTCCCGTCGGGGACCGTGTAATAGAACGATAGTCGTGTATCATCTGAGATTACTTCATTAAAAAAATGAAAGTTACTAAAATCTTGTATCTCTTTTTGATAGTAGTCGATGTCCAACGCTTTCAGAATGCAGACGATAACATCGAATTTGGTAATAACGCCGATCAATTCTTCCGTTTTTCGCTCCAAAACGGGAAACTCGTAAAAACGGTACATTTCGAAGGCCCGTATGGCATCGACCATCGGTTCATCATCGTACATTGTTACCACATCACGAGACATCCTTTCGGATACCGCTGTATCGGGGACCCCTTCTTGAAGCCAGTTGATATAATCTTCAACACTGATAATACCGATCAGCCGATTCTCATCGATAACCGGGGCAGCCGTTATTTTTCGTTCTCGCAGAATAGTTCGTACATCACTCATCATTGTGTCTTTTGATATGGTAAAAACTCCTTCTTCAACGGCGTCTCGTAACTTCAGTTCATAGACCAGTTCTTGGACTTTATGAATCTGTTTTAACCGTCTCATGGTGTGTCGTTACAATCCTTGAGTCCGGCGTAGTATAACTTTCCACAGGCGTCGTACATCGAAAGCGGGGTTTGTAAGAGCGGCATTTGGTTCTTTTTCGCCAGCTCAATCGTCTCCTCCTGCGGCATTTTATCATAAACAAAACAGATTGCCGCTATATCGACCATTTCGGCGGTACGTATGGTTTGTGGATTTGTCAATCCGGTAAGGAGCAGGGAATTTCTCTTGCTGTATGATAGAATGTCACTCATCAGGTCGGACGCGCTTACGAAGCAGATTGTGTCACGAAGCCACCCGTCGTTAAGAATAATCTTTGCTTCTAATATTTCAAGCAGGTTTTCTATCGAGTAAGAACTTTCCACTATAAATTATTCCTTATATTGTTCTAAGAGACGAGACATTTTTCTCGGATCCATTTTACCGTGATATTCACCGTCGACCACCACCAGCGGTCCTAAAGCGCACGCTCCTAAACAGTTGACTGTTTCAAGGGTAAATTTGCCGTCTTCCGTTGTTTCTCCTGCTTTCACTCCCAGCTTCCGTTCTATCTCTTCTACTACCTTGGAGGCCCCTCGAAC
>CAZJBZ010000289.1:0-6246 GCA_964543975.1 uncultured Spirochaetales bacterium | reverse complement strand
TTCAACATCGAGATCACTCAGTACCGATGAAGAGAGAGTTTTTTCACCGGCTTTATCAGCCTCCCTGTTCGGATATAATAAACTAATGTGGTTTGTCTTTTCTGCACTATTCATAAATTGCATTGAAACTCTTGCGTTGCGTCGCGGACCGGCTTCCCGGCACCAGGCCTCATTTATAGAATTGCCGGTCATACCTCCTTTACCTTAGTCTTAAATTAACTATATAGTGGGTGTGAGACAAGCTCTATCATGTTCAATCAAGTGAGGACAAAAGATGAAACATGCAAAAATTATCAAACCATTTTCAATGAAAATAGAAGAAACCGATATGCCGGATGTTTCGCCGAATGATGTGCGCGTCAAGGTCATGGCGAGCGGCATCTGCGGGACCGATGTTCATATTTATAAAGGAGAGTATCTCGGCGGTTATCCTGTTGTACCGGGGCACGAGTTTTCCGGTATCGTTGACGCCGTCGGATCGGAAGTCTCCCGATACAAGCCGGGTGACCGCGTTGCCGTAGAACCGAATGTTACCTGCAACAACTGCTACAACTGCCTCAACAACAGACAAAATTTCTGTCTCAACTGGATTGCCATCGGGGTGACCCATCCCGGAAGCATGGCACAGTATGCCGTTATTCCGGAGAATGCAGTTTTTTCTATTGGTGATTTATCTTTTGAACAGGGGGCCTTTATGGAACCGCTCTCCTGTGTAATCCACGGTATTCGGAAGGCGAATATTGCAATTGGGGACAAGGTTGCGGTGATCGGGGCGGGGCCGATAGGGAACCTGATGCTCAAACTGCTGAAAACCATGGCTACTGTGGAGATAACCGTCGCTGAAAGGGACCCGCACCGGCGGCGAAGAGCGGAGAAAAACGGGGCGGATATCTGTCTGTCCGACCTTTCTGAATTGAAGGACACCTTCTATGATGTGGTTATCGATGCCACCGGTGTTCCTTCCGTCATGGAAACCACGCTGCAGTATGTGCGGAAGGGCGGCACCGTGTTGCTGTTCGGGGTCCCGCCGATGGATTCGGAGATGACGCTCAAGCCTTTCACCATATTCGAAAAAGGGCTGACCGTCCTCTCATCGTTTACCTCTGTTCGGAACTCTTACCGGGCCGTGGACCTCCTGCAAACGGGGCGAATCGATGTTTCCGATATCATCTCTCACCGCCTTCCCCTTGAAGAGTTCGAGCACGGCATCCAGCTGATCGAGGAGAAGAAGGAGAATGTGGAGAAAGTCCTCATCATGCCGAACGGGGGAGTGTGAATCTACCTATTCTTTTCTCTTTTCAAAGAAACAGATGAAATTGACCGGGAAGAGAGGACAATTGCGAAAAAATTCTTACGGAAATTGGTTAAGAATAGGAAAAAATGAGAGTCACTACTTTTAGAAGCAGAAGAAAAAGGATTAAGGAGCTAACATGGATTCAAAGATGATAATGATTTATTGGAAATCGGATAAGTTTTGGTTGGGGAAATTACTCGAACATCCGGAAATTATGACGCAAGGGGAAACACTAGAAGAACTTGAGGAAAATATAAAAGATGCATATCTTCTCATGGCTCTTGATGATGTTCCGGAAAGATATGATACAAAAGAAATCTCTTTATGAAACGAAGCAAACTAATAAAGCAGCTTGAAAAAAAAGGATGTACATTGTTACGTCATGGTTCTCGACATGACATTTATTTTAATCCTTCCAACGGTAAGAAACAGCCTGTTCCAAGACATCCGGAGATTGATGAAAATTTAGCAAAACATATTAAAAAGTATCTTGGGATAACGGATTAGTCGTATAAAAGCAGTGGAATATAATATGTAGGAGGAAAACGCTTGATACAGGAACGACGAATATTGCGATAAAACGCAAAAATCAAACGATGGAGTGTAAATCTACCTATTCTTTTCTCTTTTTGATAGCATATACCCGCTTCGCATCTTGCAGCTGCTGTTTGAGCAAGGAAAGATTCTCTATAAATTGTATTGAAGGGCCGGTTTCGTTTTCCCAGTTCCAGGTTTTGCCGTAGATAAAGAACGTACGCGGGTAGTCGGGAGCTTCGATTGTAACCGAATCTTCAATATCGGTAATAACTTGGGCCGCGATGACCCCCTCCTTCCGTTTTACCCGGGTGATGACCCACATCTCTTCGTCATGAAGCCACACCTCTTCGATTGTCAACGTCCATGCGGGATTAGGGGCGGAGATGGTGACGGAAATGGTTTGTTCACGGTTTTCCGGGGTTTCTTTCTCAGTCATGCTTTGGCATCCGCTTGTGAAGGTCAGGAGGAAAAACAGGAGCGGTAGTAGCACGATTTTCTTTTTTTTTGAGTTCATAATACTATTATAGTCATTCTTTCGGTTGGAAACAATGGATGGACCGCCTTGAAGCTCTTGGTTAGGGACGCAGCCTGTACCCCCCCCGATTAATCGTTTCACAAACGTCGGTTTTTTGTGTACATTGTTAAGAACAATAGTAAGAAAGGATGGAAACGATGGCAAAGATACAACCTTTTGGGCAGCCTGTATTTTTCAACACATTAACAAAGCGGGAGGAGGTTTTTGTTCCCCGAAACCCCGGTGTAGTGAGGTTTTTTACCTGCGGCCCCTCTGTCTATCAAAAGCAGCATTTGGGAAACTACCGAACTTTCATTTTTGAGGATGTTCTTCAGAAATATCTTGAGTATTTAGGATACAAGGTGGAAAGGGCGATCAATTTTACGGATGTCGAAGATAAGGCTGTGGACAGAGTGAAAAAAGAAAACATCACCTTGGATGAAATTACTGCACCGAATATTCAAGAGTTCAAACAAACGGCTTCCGACCTGAAAATATTCGTTCCATCGCAAATTCCTCGGGCCACCGAGAGTGTCGATCAGGCGGTATCGTTGATACAATCGCTCTTGGATAGCGGAACAGCCTATTGGCATAACGGCAATGTCTATTTTGATCCTTTAAAATATTCCGCCTTCGGAGAGGTGTACGGTCTGGATATGTCGAAATGGCCGAAAAAAAAGGTGCGGTTTTCAAAAGATACCTATCGGGGAATGCGCTGGAATCTGGGCGACTTTATCTTGTGGCACGGACATAGGGATGAAGAACCGGTCTATTGGGACACGGCACTGGGTCGCGGCAGGCCCGCTTGGAATGTTCAAGATCCGGCGATGATCACCAAAACACTGGGTTTTGAGATAGATATCCACGCGGGAGGGATTGATAACAAAATTAGACACCACGATTATAACCGGGCCGTTGTCGAATCGGTAACGGGAAAGGAACTGGCCCACTACTGGATGCATTGCGAACATCTTATCGTCGAAGGAGAGAAGATGTCCAAATCAAAAGGGAACACCCTCTATCCCGAAGATGCATATAAAAGAGGATGCACCCCTTCCCATGTTCGGTTTATGTTGATGAATTGTCACTATCAGGAAAAACTCAACATTACCAAAGAACATATCGATCAGTATTGTGAAAAATATAATAAACTGCTTGATCTGGTAACAACAACAACCGAAGCCGCCACAAAAAAAGAAGGTAACAGTGTAAAGGCCGATAACCTCATTAGAGAAATTCCGATACTCTTTAAGACGAAGATGAATAACAATCTTCATATAGACCAGGCAATCAACGCGGTAACGGAGGTGCTTGAAGATATAAAGAAATTAGAGAAAGAAGAAAGGTTAAGCAATAATCAAGTGGATTCCTTGGTTAAGGAATTGAGAGAAATAGATCATGTTTTAAACTTCTTGTTTTCTTAGGGCTGTTGACAATATTTCCATTAGGAATTTAAAAAAGTTTTGTTTGTGAGGAGGACCTTGTTGCGTCACATGATTTTATTTTCTCGTTTTCTTATTACACTGTTTTTTTTAATCCTTCTTATTCCAGGCTGCTCAGGGGGGAAGTATACAATAATCAGGGGCACTATTAGACATTCACGAAATACCATATCCGGATCCTACCAAAAATTTGACGGAGAATACTTCAAGACGCTTCATCTGGAAACCGGTTGGGAACTTACCATCTCTATAGAGGCGGATACGGATAAAGGTTCTCTTTCCCTTGTTCTGGTCGATCCTTACGCAAACGCCTTTGTAACCCAGTCCTTTTCCGAAGAACGGAAGACGCGGGAATTGGTAGCCGATCAAGCCGGACGGTACAAAATTAAGATTGTGGGAGAAAACCATCAGGGGAATTTTTCCGTGCAGTGGACGGTGCAAGAAGAGTGATGCGTTCGGGGCTGTGAGGGTCAAAAGGTGATCGCTTTATTCGTTTTTGGAAAACCCGTGACTGCCGATCATCTGAGACGCGTTCCAATATTCCCGATTGGCGTAGATAAGCATATCGAGTTTTTCCGTCACCATGCCGCGGTTTTTATCATATTTATCTTCATCAATATGGACTGCTACCACTTCCCCTAAAAAGAGATCGTGATCACCCACTGTTTGGTCCGATAAAAGGGAGCATTCGATGTTCACGGGACATTCGGCAATAAGCGGCGGCGCCACCTCATCGGCCGGAAGAGGTGTAAGATCAAATTCTCGGAATTTATCAAATCCGTCCCGCCCCGAAACCGAACCGCATTTGTCTACCTGTTCGACAATTTTTACGGTAGGAAGGTTAACAACAAATTCTCGCTGTTCGGTAATAAGAGTATGCGAGTAAGTGGCCTGACGAATAGCGATCCCGACGATCACCGGATTCTTTATACTGACATTGAATACTTCCGCTAAGGCGATAATATTAGGCTTTCCGCCCTTTCCGATGGAGGTGATGAGTGCGGCAGGAGAAGGGTAGACCGGCCGAAACGGTGTAATCCGTGTTTTTCCCATACTGATGGTCCTTGTTGATTGTTTTCCTCAATTCTGTTGCATTTTCTTTTCGGTGTGAACCTGTGCCGCGAGCATGGGCGCGATTTTGGCGTACAGATACTGATCGAGTATTTTCCCGTCTTTGTAGACATTGGCGTGCATGACACCCTCCAGCGTAAAGCCCGCTTTTTCCAATACGCGCGCGGATGCCTGATTGATCGTATACGGTTCAGCAAAAATTCGGTTTAGATGGAATTTTTCGAAAGAAAAATCGACGAATTGACGGACAACTTCCGACATTATTCCCCTGTTCCAAAAAGGCTCTCCGATCCAGTACCCCAATTCCGCGGAAAAGCGATGAACATCCTCTTGCATCATCAAACCGATACTTCCGATCGCCTCTTTCTCATCGGCAATAGCAAAAACGGTTACAGGTTCGGCGGCGGATATCGATGATAAAAACACTCTCGCGTCTTCGGTACTATACGGATGAGGAAACAGATCGCGAAGGTTTTTCCATATCTTTCTATTATCCGCATAGTGTGCGATCGATGGTGCATCTTCTATTGTAAAATGACGGATACAAAAATCCTGTATAGTAATTTTCAACGGCCTCCCTCTTTTCGTAAAACAGTGAGCTTCTTGCAAAATAAAGATATGTGGCACTTGCAAAAATTCTCAATTACTTATATTGTAAATATTTAATTATTTCAAGCCCGGATTAAACGGTGATTTTTGCAAGTGCCCGGGTATAGGCTTTTTTTCGGTGCTTGAGGAGGATTTGTATGAAAAAAAGTGTTCTGCTGTTAACGACAATTGTGCTGTTCGGATGCGCTTCGACACCCCCGAAGGGTCTGGGACCTGTCGATTTGGTCGATTCAGTCGATGTCGGTCGATACGCGGCAAGGTGGTACGAGATAGCGAGGTATCAAAGCAGCTTTGAGAAGAATATCTATGGAGCAACAGCGGAGTATACCCTTCGGAAGGACGGTAAAATTAAGGTTGTAAACAGTGGTTTTAAAAACAGTCTAGACGGAAAATACACCCAGGTAAAGGCGGTAGCATGGGTGCCCGACCCTTCGAAACCGGCCGCCCTCAAGGTCCGTTTTTTCGGATTGTTCGCGTCGGATTATATGATAATCGGGCTGGACCGGGAAAATTATCAATGGGCGGTTGTCGGCAACAATTCGAGAGATTTTTTATGGTTCTTGTCACGGACGCACACGATAGACGAAGCTCTCTACGAAAAAATGGAAACAATCGCCCGTGCTCAGGGGTTTGATGTGGGGGCACTGTATAGGGTACCGCAAAAACCGCGTAAGCCCCCTGCACAATAGGGGCACGCGGCAATTATCTTAAAAAAATGGATTTATTTATCCGAGGATTACGTGTATAATGAAAACACTTGAGCCTCTTTCAAAATAGGG
>CAZJBZ010000288.1:0-6256 GCA_964543975.1 uncultured Spirochaetales bacterium | reverse complement strand
CCGGGCAAGGTTGATTCCCAAGTCACCGATCTGAGGTTGAAAGGGAGGGGGTTGCGGTTTTCGGCTTGTATATTGCCAAATTTCAAAGCCCCCTCCGCCTAATAAATTTGCCGCCAAAACCGCGTGTCTGCTTTGGATCTCTCCACCCGTATAGTTTCTCATAAACGGGGCTTCGGCCGCTTCGTTGAGAATGGGCACGTCCGCTTTAAAAGCCTTCCGGTACCATCTCCACGCGGCTTCGACATCGGTTACGCCGATGCCGATTTGCTGGATTCCGCTGATGATTATTTCTCCCATTGCCTCTAGTCTCCTCAGTACTGTACAATACCACCGATCTATAAACGTTTACAATAGGAGCTTTATAACCCTGCGTTCGGTGTTCTTCTGCCGTTGTGGACTCGTAACCATACTGCGAGCAGTTACGATAACAAAACCTACATTTATGTATGTTTTTGTGCCTTTAGGCTACAAAAATGTCATTTTAGAAAAGAGGGATTGTGAAGAAAATTATATTGCGCTATTCTCATTAAGGAGAGCGAGGATGCCCGTGTGTAAAAAAAAGGATTTATGGCGCCCCCTGAATTCAATTACTTACACTAAAAGCAATTATATTTTATGAAACTGTTAAAATGGTGATTTTTGCACTTCCCTCAAGTATTTTATTTTTGTTGATACGAAATGGTGATTACCGCAGCCATTTTATAGGAATTGTTTAGAAAAAAAGTGCGTTGGCATACTTATTGCTTAATATTTAGAACTTATAATGCGAAGAAATTAGACGTTAAGGAGTTATCTACATGAATACCCCAAAGAACCCTAAAGAGGTTATCGAACTATTCGAACGGGAGAAAATCGAAGTCGTTGATCTCCGGTTTATGGATTTTCCCGGTTTGTGGCAGCATTTTTCCGTACCGGTCAATGAAATAAATGAAGATTCGTTTACGGAAGGTCTCGGTTTCGACGGCTCAAGCATCAGAGGATGGCAGGCCATCAATGAGTCGGACATGATTGTAAAACCGGTACCTGAAACCGCGTTCATCGATCCTTTCCTCCAACACAAAACTCTGGTCATGATCTGTAACATCTGCGATCCGATCACCGGTGAGGATTATACAAAAGACCCCCGCAATATCGCGCGCAAAGTAGTGAGCTACTTGAAAAGCAGCGGTGTGGCCGATATCGCCTATATCGGCCCTGAAGCCGAGTTTTTCATTTTTGATGATATCCGTTTCGATCAGAATGAACATTCCGGTTACTATTTTATCGACAGTGTTGAAGGACGGTGGAATACCGGAAGGGATGAAGGTCCGAACCTCGGCTACAAACCGCGGTATAAGGAAGGGTACTTTCCCGTTCCCCCCACGGACAGCATGCAGGACATCAGAAGTGAAATGATGTTGACGATGGAGAAGATGGGAATACCGGTCGAATGTCAGCACCATGAAGTGGCAACCGGAGGACAGGCTGAAATCGATATGCGGTTTTCTCCTCTCGTGGAAATGGCGGACAGTCTCCTTAAATATAAATACATTGTCAAGAATACGGCGAGAAAATACGGCAAAACGGTCACTTTCATGCCGAAACCGCTTTTCAACGATAACGGAAGCGGAATGCATACCCATCTTTCGTTTTGGAAAGGCGGAAAAAACCTCTTCGCAGGTGACGGGTATGCCGGACTTTCGCAGGAAGCGCTTTATGCAATCGGCGGTGTTTTAAAGCATGCTCCGGCTATTCTTGCCTTTTCCAATCCGACCACGAACAGTTACAAACGGCTGGTCCCGGGATTCGAGGCTCCTGTCAATCTGGCCTACTCGAGCAGAAACAGAAGCGCGGCGGTACGAATTCCAATGTATTCCGCGTCCGAAAAAGCAAAGCGTTTTGAGTTCCGGTGTCCCGATCCCAGCTGTAACCCCTACATCGCGTTCTCTTCGATCGTAATGGCGGCAATTGACGGCATTATCAATAAAATTGATCCGGGTGAACCGCTGGACAAAGACATCTACGATCTTCCGCCGGAAGAGCTTGCCAATGTGCCTCAAACCCCCGGCAGCCTGCGTTCCGCGTTAGAGGCGCTGGAAAAGGATGCCGATTTTCTCCTCCGCGGAGACGTTTTTACTCCGGATGTCGTTGAGACCTGGATCAATTACAAGATGAACAATGAAGTGATGGCGCTCGATTTACGGCCCCATCCTTGGGAGTTTGCACTCTACTACGATATTTAACTATTTTTAAGCCATTGGACCATAACGGTCCTTAATTTCGATGGGCGATCTTGTTTTGCGGGAAGCAGGGTCGCCCTTTTTTTTTCAACAAGCTTCGCGGCGCTTTCCCGACTCCCGAGTGCGCTCGGTACCGGGCAATTTCGAAGGGTTGAAGGACCTGTGGTTTTGTTTCATTATGAAATAAACAAATGAGACAGCCCATCAAACAATTTCGCGTCATCGATGCCTTTTTCATTCTTCTCGTCGCTCTCCTCACCTTCGCGTTCTATAAGGTGCTCTCCCCTTTTCTCATCGATCTTTTTTTAGCGATGATATTGGTAAACCTTCTCTATCCGGTGTACCGATTGTTTACCCGGAAATTACGGCCCGGTTTAAGTTCCATCCTGACCGTCCTCATTTTTCTCTTCGCCGTGTTGGCCTTGGTCGTGTTCTTTGGCATCGTTTTCGGAACCGAAGCGGTGGGGCGTATACGTTCCGTTCAGGAGGTATGGCCCGATTGGAAACAGGAGATTCTTTCGTGGGATATCGACGCCTTTATCGAACAGATTCCCTTTGCCGACCAGCTCCCGTTTCAGGACGGCACATTCGATATGGCCGCTACCCTGGATAAACTCTTTTCAAAAGCTTCCGAGTTGGCATTTGATGTTATCAGCAAATCGTTTACCGGCATCGCGACCCTGCTGGTCCATTTTATTTTCATGCTGTTTATCATGTTTTTTCTTTTTTTCGACGGGCCTGTGCTTTTGGAAAAGGTTAGGGCGTTAATCCCTCTGGATAGGGAACATACGGAAGCTCTCATAACCGAGATTACCACTATGACCCGGGCCACGATCATCAGCACGCTCCTCATTGGCCTGTTGGAGGGGACCTTCGGCGGGATCATTTTTATCATTTTCAAAATCCCCTCTCCCGCACTCTGGGCCGTGGTCATCGCCATCTTATCTATGATACCGGCAATTGGCTCTAATTTGATCATTATCCCGGTCGGAATTATTCGAATTCTTACCGGCCAGTACGTCTCCGGAATCATCATTGTGGCGCTGGGAATTACCGGCATCGCGATTAGTCAGAACATCATAAAACCGAAACTTTTAGGCGGCAGGAGCGGTCTTCATCCTCTCATTGTGCTGCTGGCCACCTTAGGGGGTATCGCCTGGCTCGGGCTAGTGGGTTTCATTATCGGTCCGATGATCGCCTCTATGTTTATTGTCGTGTGGCACCAATTTGCAGAACAGTTTAAAACAACCGCGGGACCATAGAGCAGGTTTATCGGGATACGGCGAAAGAGACGGGAAGCTCAAAGCGCGTTCGGTCCCGTTCTCTTTATTTTGAGGTCATGATCCAAACCCCGTCCCACGTCTTTGGAGCGGCTGTTTCCATCTCTTTGCATTTCCCGACATAGCTACCGGCAGCCGGATCGTCCGCCAACTGTATAAAAATTTCTCCCGCCTTGGTAAACTCTCCCTTATAAAACAACTGCAGTCCGTCGGAGATGGAGGTGAAGCCTTGGAGATCGGAGAAGAAAATGGTGAGCTCTTTTCGTTCCCCGCCGAGGCGCAACCGCTCGGGGTTAGCGATTAATTCTTCGATTACCGTATGGCTTAAGTATTGACCGAAGGCGTTTTTGATATGCTTTTTCTGCTTTCCTTCCGTGGCGTAGTTTAACAGTCCGCCGCCTGCGAGCGTTAATACAACGGTGATTTATCCCAAAAAAACCGGAAACCAGACCGTTGTCGAAT
Organism: uncultured Spirochaetales bacterium; assembly: GCA_964543975.1. Classification (GTDB taxonomy): domain Bacteria; phylum Spirochaetota; class Spirochaetia; order SPDA01; family CAZJBZ01; genus CAZJBZ01. The sequence goes on along the minus strand of CAZJBZ010000288.1, from coordinate 2,295 downwards.
AGAAGAGGAACCCTAAAGCGAATGGCAGCGGAAGAAAAGCTGCATAAATAGTGATATTTCGCGCCAGGGCCGGACGCAATCGAAACCAATATACCCCCCGCAGACGCAATGACAAGAATGAGTATAACGGTCCATATCATCGGCATGGGCCGGATAAAATCTTTCGAAAGAAGATTGTCGAGCATCGTCGCGTGGACTTCTACACCTGAGAAGACGGCGGAGATCGGTGTGGGACGAAGATCGAGTAAACCGGGGGCCGAAAAACCGGACAGCGCCGGCCGATTCATCGAATTGTATGTCGGGGTGCGGACGGCGTCGACTTTCGCTCATTTCTTCGCTTTGCCCCATGCCCGCGGTATAGAGTGCAAGAGCACATGAGGGCACGGTAATATCGTCGAAAATGGTGAAAAGCTTCGCCCTTCTGAAGATACCGTCCGAATCGGGCCGTAAATTGACGTTTGCAAGATACATGCTGTTCTCAGCAACTTGGGGGATGGGAAAAGCGGCTTTCGGATAAACCGTATACCGTTCTCCATAGTGTTGCAGATAGTTCTCCAAATTCTCGACTTCGAATTGAGGGGATGGTATTGAAGAAGGCCATTCTGTAAAGCCTCCATCGGTATTGCTTAAGAAAAGCGATCCGACGAAAGGACCGAAAGCATCGATGGCGTAGGTCCCACAACTGATATTCGAACCCTTCCAACAGTCCTGACAAGGACAACCCGACCCCGATTACGGTGGCAACAAACCCGACAAGGATGCCCATTATTATTTTACGAAAAAGCGGTTTCCGTTTCACACTCCGTTTCCCTTTCTCAGAGGGTCCGAATGAACGCCGAATAACTCTGCTGTTGGATTGCGGACGCTTTCTCGCCCTGCGCATCGGATTTGATTTCATCGGAATCGAGGATCATAAAATGATAACCTCCGAATGTTTCCGGGCGGTCGGAAAAGAGGGCCAAGGTTTGACCTAAGAGATTGATATACTCGAGTGCTTTCTCATCCGTATACGGCTCATATTTGTCCAAGATTACCGCGGCAACTGCTCTGCCGATGTAGTATTCCTGCTCCGGTGTAATATCCTCGAAGGTTTTTGACAAAGCTTCGGCACTCTCAACAATCCCGGTCCCAATCGCAAAAGTTTCGTTACATTTCCCTAAGCAAGAGCCTTTTCCCGGTCGACAATTGAAATATGGAATTTTACCGAATGAAAAGCGGAGGAAAGGAATGATCCAGTACAAGGTAAAGGGAAGCAAAGGATTTGACACCTTTTTAGAAGTAAAAAAAGAGAAAAAAGACGGTTATGATGTGGTTATAACCTGTGTCTATGACGATTATAAAAAGGAGATGAAAGAGTTCATCAATAAAAGACTGTTTGAAACCTGTTTACGAACCGGATATCTACAAAAAATCGATGAATTTTCCGCCGTCGGCTTGGGGGTCTAATTACACCCTCGCTCTCGGTCTTTAAAAACGTAGAATGAACTCCCCTCATTGACATTCCGACGACATTATGGCTGTATGGTACCCATACGGCAACATGACGATCAAAAAAATCACTATTACACAGTATAAAGACCTCATACAGCTATGGAATAGTGTTGAGGGCATGGGATTGAGTGATGCAGATTCGGAAGGCGGAATCGCCGCCTACTTGAAACGAAATCCCGGCCTTAGCTTTGCCGCGTGGGAGGCAAACAGGTGCATAGGGACGGTACTGTGCGGACACGACGGACGGCGCGGTTACCTTCACCATCTTGCCGTCCATGATGATTACCGGAAACAGGGCATCGGCCGTGCTCTTCTTAACAACGCGCTCGATGAACTTTCGCGCCTTGGAATACAAAAATGTCACATTTTTGTCTATACGGATAATTTTGAAGGGAGAGAGTTTTGGACCTATTGCGGATGGGAGCACCGACATGATATTCAACTCTATTCAAAAGTGTTGGGAAGTGACGGGTCACAGGTATGACGGTCCGCGAATGGTTGTCTTTTCAGCCGAAACAGATACAAACCGAAGTGTGGAAGCGGTTGACCGCATTCCTTTCTACGAAGGAGTTGGAACAGGTCATGACCAAGGTCCAGCAGGGTGCAACTATTTGGCAGTCCCATGAACGATTGGGGTTGGTCGATAAGTATCAGTTGGAATTATCAAAAATCGCCGATGTTCTCAAAAAGTACAATTGAACGAACGCGAGGTTGACACCGGGTAATTTCAAACGATATTATAAAAATCTGCCCCCGTAGCTCAGCAGGATAGAGCGACTGCCTCCTAAGCAGTAGGTCATGCGT
>CAZJBZ010000287.1:1879-6272 GCA_964543975.1 uncultured Spirochaetales bacterium | reverse complement strand
GCCCCGTAGAGATCAAATAAATAGAAGTAAACTGATCGCCATGACCGCCATCCCGGCTATCAGTCCGTAGATGGAGTGGTGGTGATCACCGTATTTCTGCGCGGAGGGCAGTAATTCGTCCAGCGAGATAAAGACCATAATACCGGCAACCGAGGCGAACATGATGCCGAACATGATTTCGTTAAAAATGGTCCGCAAAACAATATAACCGAGGAGAGCCCCTACAGGTTCCGCAATCCCTGAAAGGAACGAGTAGCCGAACGCCTTCTTTTTGCTGCCGGTCGCGTAATAGACGGGGACGGATACGGCGATGCCCTCGGGAATGTTATGGATTGCGATGGCGACTGCAATCGGGATCCCCAGGGAAGGATCCTTTAATGCCGCGGTGAAAGTGGCCAGCCCTTCGGGAAAGTTATGGATTGCGATTGCCAACGCGGTAAAAAGTCCCATCCGCATAAGGGAGGTTTTCGCCTTCTCAAGGGCCTCCGGCTGCAGCTCTTCAACTCCGCGGATTTCGTGCGGATTTTCAAAGGAGGGGATCAGCTTATCGATTATTGCGATGAGGGCGATACCGCCGAAGAAGGCCAATACCGTATACCAGTTGCCCGCCTTGACTCCGGCAACTTCCACTAAGGAGTCTCTCGCCTTGACGATAATCTCCACCAAGGAGACGTAAATCATAACGCCGGCGGAAAATCCTAATGCTACTGAGAGAAAGGCTGTATTGGTCCGTTTGGCGAAAAAACCGATGGCGCTTCCGATACCGGTTGCCAATCCGGCGAAAAGCGTCAATCCAAATGCAATGAGAACGTTGTTCATGCGCGCTCCTCCCCATGTATATCGTTATATCAAGCGCAAGCGCCGGTGGCGGGATGACCTGTCCTCGCGCAAAGCAAGTTTCAGCCTTGCTACTTTACCAAAAGTATAAGGATACAAAACCGGTTGTCAAGTAAGGTGCGTTCAATCCGGATACAGCCGGTGGCCGTTTTAAAGGCACTTTACAGAACAAAATCGAGGTAATTATCCCGGGAAATCGGTTGAAACGTTCCTTCAGGATAATTACTCGTCCAGTCATTCGGCGTTTTTTTCTTTTTGCTGCCCCATGTAAACTCATATCCATACAGGTTTCCGCCGGTCTCTTCAATATAATCGATTTCCTGCCCATCCCATGTGCGCCAGAAGTAGATATTGGGATAATGGGAACTATATGCGTTTCTTTTGAGCCGCTCAATAAACAAGAAGTTCTCCCAAAGTGCACCGATGTCATTCCTGTTTTTAATTGCATTGAAATTGGATATGATGGAGTTTCGAATTCCGGTATCGTAGAAATAATATTTACTTTTTTTTGTAATCTCTTTACGTAGGTTCCTGCTGTATCCTCTAACATTGAAAAGCACGAAAGACTTTTCAAGGATATCGAGATATCGGGCCACCGTCTTATAGTCGAGACCCAATTGCGAGCCTAATTCTCGAAGTGAAACGAGATTACCCATTTGAAAAGCGAGAAGACGTAAAAGATCGAGCAGTACCTTCGCGCTTTTCACTTTTTCCAGCTCTAAAATGTCCTTCAGAAGGTATGAACCGGTAATTTCATGAAGAACATCTCTTTTTTCTTTTTTTGTATTTGCCGTTAATACTTCAGGATAAAATCCATAGAGAAGATACTCTTCCAGTTTCTCTTTTAGTTCATATCGATTGTTGCGGTCTTTCAACTCTAATAATGCAACAGGGTAAAGGAGTAACTGTCGTTTCCTTCCCGTTAATGGTTCTCCTATCTTTCCCGAGAGTTCGAGCGATGACGATCCTGTAATAATCAGTGTACACTCTGTCTTGGAATCGACAATGAGCTTAAGACTCGTACCTATTTCAGGAATTTTCTGGGCCTCATCAACGATCACTACCTCATAACCTTCAATGTATTCCATAAGGATGTCGAGCCGACGGGAACTCCATACCTCATGGCTCCGATAATCGTCTCCTGTATCGTACTTGATTTTTTTTGTTTCATGCTGCATGTAGTGTTCTAAAAGGGTTGTTTTCCCGACTTGCCGTGGACCATAAATCACCAATACTTTATCGGGTCGAATATTCTCCTGAAGGTTATCAAAATATCTTGGAATCCTCATAACATAAAAAGATATTCCACAATGATGATCATGTCAATATTTTGAGGACTACAAATCCTCATAATAGGCTGATTTTGAGGATTTATGATCTGCGAAAGGGGTTTTATCAAGAATTGCGGGTTTTTACAAAAGAGGTATTGATTTTTTTTATATATGAATAGTACGTAGGTTACACAACCGACGCTTTTAGCTAATGCAGGTTATCAGACACGTTTTTTTATCTCACTGTATGCGGAGGCTCTGGAAATCTGGAAAACATTGCTTTCAGACATTGAGGCGTTGTCCCTACGGGTGAAGAAATCGGCCCTTGAAGAGATCGTCCAGAAAGAAGAGTGATGATAGGCAGATGACCGACTCCTGTTGTCACTTACAGTTTACCTCTTAGCTCTGACAAATCCCAGTTATCACGATAGGAAACAATGAATATGGTGCCGTGGTATCCGAACTTGCATCGATTCCGCAGCCTTACCTCGGAGCTCCCGTTTTTTCCGCTTCCGGCTTTCGTCAAGAGATAATCGAGGCGTGCGACCTTATTGCAACCGGGTTTTGATCGGTCTGGTCGGAAAGAACCACTAGTGGATTCACCCCATTCCGAACATCTCTTCCTTCAGGTCTAGATAGTAGAGATAATTTTCCCAATCGACATCAGGAGGACAGCGATGGTCGCAGAAAGTGATGAAACCGCCTAAAACGGTCAGACGGTCGCCGTACTTGTCGAGGAGTTCGCCCGGGGTGGGCTAGTGAAAACCGAATCTGCACAAATGCCCGTATCCTTACGGAACTGTTACCTTTTCTCCATGAAAGAAAAGAAGAAGAGTTAATAGAAGCCCTACAAGCTATAGAAAAAGCTGGGAGCTAATCATACAGATGCAAATAAGAAATATTAAAAATGGGATAAACACTTTCTTTTGATGCAAGAGCTCTTTGATTTCAGGCTTTTCCCTAATTTTTCAAACCGGTAATGGTGACACCTTCAATGATATATCGTTGAAGTACGATGTAGCCTCCTTTTATTATTTCTTTACCAGCACAGCCACGCCTTTCGGTTCCAAGACCAGTGCGGTGTCTTTCGAGTGCTCGGTCCCGGTCAGCAGATTGGTAAAGGTTGCATCAAGTTCGATGCACTTCTTCAGGTCCGAGTGGTTCAAGATGAAGAGGAACTCCCTGCCGTCTTTCGTGCGGCGGACGACTTCGACGCCAAGGTAGGCTGAGTGGAAGTTGACGTCCGCGCACGTGTTTATAAGGGCCAATCCGATTATCTGTTCTTTGATTTCTTTGGAAGCATCCGTCCCCACATAGACCGCCTTTCCCTTGCCGTACGTATTCGCGGTTACAGCAGGTTTGCCCTGATAATAATCTTCGGTGTAGACGGCCACCGTTTCCGCGCCGTTACTCTTGATGATGTCGCACCAGGTTTGGCCGCTTCCCTTTTCATGACCGTAATCGCCTCCCAAAAGCTGCACCCCTTTCGAGGTATCAGGCGGAAGGGAATCGTACTCCTCCACCTCCATACCGAAGAGGTCGGTCAGTTTCCCCGGGAGCGGCTCCTCTACTGTGACGTTGTTCCAGTTCTTTACTCCCGAACGGAAGGTGGTTATAAGGTAGCCGCCGTTTTCGACGAAGCTCTTCATCTTGTCCGCCGTCTCGTCCGTCAACAGATAGGGAGTGGGAATAACGACGATTTTGTAGCCGGAGAAATCGGCATCCCAAGAGACCACATCCACATTGACCCCTTTCTGATTGAAAACCTCGTAGTAGGAGAGAAAGTGTTCCCGGTATCCGAATTGTCTGTTGTTCGGCTGTACCCTGAACGCCCATTGGGTGTCGTAGCAGTTGACCATCGCTACACTCGCCGGATATTCCAGGCCGTTAAGGGTATCGCCTAACCGGTCCAGCTCTTCACCGATCTGTTTCACCTCTCTGTACCGTCTGTTCTCGATGCCGGCCGCGTCGAGGATGCCGTGCCAGAACTGTTCGGTACCGAACCTGCAGGTGCGCCACCTGAAATAGACGATCCCGTCCGCTCCGTGGGCAATCGCCTGGTAGGTCCAGAGTCTGATTTCTCCCGGCCGGGGAGTGGGGTCCACCGTCTGCCAGCCGCTCGGCCCGCTCTGTTCTTCCATAATCCAGAAGTTTTGCCTCTTTATGCCTCTGCATATATCGTGACTCAAACTGACGTTGGAGTAGCTGAAATCGGTCTCGATAAACCGGAGTTTCGGATAGTTGTCCCATACGACAAAATCGAGCGGTCCGGAGAAGGTGTAGTA
>CAZJBZ010000287.1:0-1869 GCA_964543975.1 uncultured Spirochaetales bacterium | reverse complement strand
ACTGTTCGGCGGTATTCTTCCGTACGATATCTATTTGGTCCTGTTGATAATCGATGTAGGAATCCGAGATGAACCGTCTGTAGTCCAGGAGCAGGCTGGGGTTGTGGGCGGTTTCGGTCTTTTTCGGCAGAGGAATTTCATCCCACGCCGTGTAGGTGTGGCTCCAAAAGGCGGTCCCCCACTCTTCGTTGAGTGTTTCAAGGGTGCCGTACTTTCTCTTAAGCCACTGCCGCCATGCGGTCTCGCATGCGGGACAGTAGCAGAACCCTTTCTCGTGATCACCACCGAACTCATTGTCGGTCTGCCATCCGACGACCGCTTTGTTCGAACCAAAGTGTTCGGCCATCACCTGAACGATTTTTTTCGAGTATTTACGGTAAACAGGGCTGTTGGGACAGTACTCCCGTCTGCCTCCGAAGGATGTCCTTGTCCCGCGTTCGTCCACGCGGAGGAGTTCGGGGTGTTTTTTTACCAGCCATGCGGGAGGGGTCGCGGTGGGAGTCCCTAATACGATTTTTATCTCTTGTGCGGCCAGAATGTTAATTGCACGATCGAGCCATTCGAAATCGTACTTTCCCTCTTCCGGTTCCATCTTGGTCCAGGCAAACTCTGCGAGTCTGACAACGTTGAACCCCGCAGCCTTCATCATGTTCGCATCGTGTTCCCACTGTTCTTCCGGCCAATGTTCTGGGTAGTAATCGCATCCGAAAATCATAGTGCGTTGCTCCTTTGGTGTTTGCTTTTTACAGGCGATAAGGTAACCGAAAAACTGTAAGTGTTCGGCAGCACTCGATATTTATTGAGGACCGATATCGACGATCCTCCTACCCCGCTTACCTTGTGATCGATATTGAAAGTGATCACATCACTCTCTTTCAATTGGAAAGGATACGCCGCTCTTGTGATATTGTCCGGGTCATAGATATGGGTACTGGTCTGAAACGGTTTTTCCGATTGGACCAATAGTCCGGAATGGTTATTGTCGGTCAACGATACCCATCGGACGTCCGTTTTATTTCCGTAATCTTGCGGAATAAGGTAGGGAGTGTATTCTTCCTCTACGGTGGTTTCATACAAGCCCATCTTGTATCCGGTTTTCCGGTCGGGGTAGTTTTCCTGCGGTCCGCGACCGTACCAGGTTAGGTTCCCGAACATCCTCGGCAGCTGCATCTGCAGCCCTATCTTCGGAAGCCAACGGGGCATTTCTCCGGCAGGCATAACGGTAACCGATAGTTCCAATGCACCGCTCAGTGTTACCGTGTAGGTATAGACGACATCGAAACCGGTCACGTAATTATTGGCCGCTGCAATGGTTGTTGCTTTGAGTCGGACCGATTTGTCTTCCTGCTCTTCAATTACAAACTGGTCCAGTTCATGGGTCAGTTTGTTTAATCCGGTTGAACGCCACCCGTTCGCAATATCGTTACCCATGCCTTCCCGCGTGCATCCGATGTCGGTCCTATGGATCGGCCACTCATCCAGCTCGTTCGCAACCGGCGGGCGCCACACATTGAAAATCAGTCCTTTCGAGACAATTTCTCTACCGTTACAGAGCAGAGAGTCAATCAACCCTGTGTTCTTACTAAACGTGTACATCACACCTTTGCTTTCGATTTGTACGGTTTTCCTATGTTCGGTCACCTTAATCGCTTCAGTTGGTGTTCCGTGCCGAAGAGCACGCCCAGTTTCCTTCCGCTCGTATGGCAGTTCGAACTGTTCCCAAGCTATTTCATGACCTTCCGGTGCCCACGGCTGCGGTTCAGGCAGCGTGAAGCTTACGGTGAGAAAAGACCGGTTCTGCATTACCTCCTCGGTGAGCGAATAGGGTATTGATATGGTCTGCTTTTGTAACGGCGGGACATCTATTTC
>CAZJBZ010000286.1:0-6275 GCA_964543975.1 uncultured Spirochaetales bacterium | reverse complement strand
ATTTAGAAACATCCTCACCGCGTTCTGCCATTTCGGCAATTTCGTCTGCTGTTGGCTTATCGTATGTTTTCTTCATATAGCTTTACCTCCTGGGAAGTAGATTGCCACAGTGTTACTAGATGATGATATTCTCCTTCATCATCTTCCCTGATTTCAAAAATAACCGAATACAGTTTCCCTTTAACCCATCCTATCGCTCTGAATTGATCAGGATCATCCGATCGATAGTCTTCATAGTACGGATAGGTCCATATCTCTTGGACCTCTTCGAACCCGATCCCCCTTTTTGGATTGTTTTTTAATTGCTCACTTTTCTTCGGATCGAATTTAAACCTCACATTAATAGTATAACTGCTATACCATTTTAGTCAATAGGATTCATCCGGCAACTAGCAATTCGAAAACTGATGGGTCAGTTGTTGCCTGGGGATGCAATTGCTCCGATATAGTTGAACTCCCCGAATATTTGTGTGATGTGATTCAGGTTTCGGTTGGAAAAAGGCACGCGCTTGATAGCCAATCTTTATTCCGCATTTCCGGCACGAAGCGACTGCCTAAATCCGGACAACCATTCTCGGTTACGTTTAAGTCTACGCCGGGGAGTTCCTACCAGGTGTTACGGGCTTATGAATTGAAACAGGGCTGGACGCATACCGGTTAAATTATCGACGCTACTGCAGATGAAACAACCTGGGAGGGTAACATTCAGAATGGCGCCAGAGCTTTCTTCAAGGTTATTCTGAAATGATTTTACACCTGAGTAGAGCAGGATGAAGGCAGGCGCTCCCGCACGGCTTCCCGCGGTGGGTGTCGCCGGTGGGGGAGGTCACCCATTCCTGGGTGACCTGCTCTTTTTTATACCATTTGGCTGTTGGCGGTGTTGAGCCAATGTCTGGCGCGTTCCCAGAGGAATGAGGTATCGCAGCCGAGGGCGATGAGGGTGTAGCCTTCATCTAAGGCCTGCTGGATATTGGTTTCGGTCGGGAGGACGATATGGGTGCCTGCCGGGATGTGGTGCTTTTTGCAGACTTCACGGTAGTGGTTCAGGGCCTCAATCATCCGCAGGTCATCAAACCGGCCGGGGATGCCCATGGAACCGCTGAGATCGTACGGCCCAATGAAGCAGCCATCAATGCCGGGCACCTGAACGATGTCTTCGAGATTTGCGATGGCGTCTTTATGTTCGATCTGTGCAATGATGGGGATCTCATCATTGGCGGAGGCGGCATAGGCATCGAATTCCATGCCGTGCTGATTGGCGCGACAGTATCCAAAGCCGCGTTCGCCGAGGGGGGCATACTTGGCGGAGTCGACGGCGGCCTGTGCTTCTTCGACGGTTTTTACCATGGGGATGATAAGTCCGCGGGCGCCGGCATCGAGACTGCGCCGAATCCAGATCAGATCATTGACGGGTACGCGTGCGACGGGGACGGCGCCGCAATTTTCAATGGCCCGGAAAATATTACTCATGCATTCGATATCGATGCCGCCGTGCTCCATATCGGCACAGACCCATTGAAAACCGGCGTGGGCAAATATTTCGCCGCAGACGGCATGGCCGATCTGAATCCAGGATCCCAGGGTCACCTTGTTTTCTGCCAGCGCTTTTTTGAGGGGATTATTAATCATCAGGAAAGTACCTCCGGGTTAAGTAAGTTCATGGTTTTGAAATCGCCGGCTTCTGCGCGCCGAATGTTGTCCAATGCGCCCTCCGCCATACGCCGGCAGGCTTTATCGGTACTACTGGCGACGTGGGGGGTCATCAGGATATTGGGGAGGGCGCGCAGATCCATGTCGGGATCGACGGGTTGATAGGGTTCGATTTCGTAGACATCCAGCGCGGCGCCGGCAATGGATTTTGACGAAAGGGCGTTGTAAAGCGGTTTTTCGTCGATCAGCGCGCCGCGACTGGCATTGATCAACCAGGTTTTCGGTTTCAGCATGGCCAGGCGTTCGGCATTGATAAAATGCCGGGTGCTGTCAAATACGGGGAGATGCAGGCTGACAAAATCGGCGTCGGAAACAGCGTCTTCAAACGATTGGGTAAAGCGGTCTATACCGCATTCATCCGCGAGTTGCTGTGCGTCCAGCTCACGTACATCGCAGCCGGTGACCTTCATCCCCAGGCCGCGCGACGCAATGGCGGCGACCATGTTTCCGATGCGTCCGCAACCGATGATGGCCAAGCGTAGTCCGGCCAGTTCAATCCCGATCACCGGATTCCATTCGCCATTCTTGAGTTGCTTGTCCAGAGGGGCAATATGCCTTGCGGCGGCATTGATCAAGGTGATGGTGTGTTCGGCTACCGAGCGGTCGAGCACACCAGGGGTGTTCGTACAGTAGAGGCCCTTTGCGGTGGCCTGCTTGAGGTCCACGCCATCGTATCCGACGCCAAAGCGGGCGATTACACCGCCCTCCGGCAGTGCGTCATACAGGGGGCCTGTAAAATCATCGACTCCGATGATAACGTGTTTTGCCCCGGTTTCGCGGATGTGGGCAGCCAGGTCTTCTTCTGCTTTCGTTGTACAGAGACAACGAAAGCCGATGGTGACGGCATGCTCAAAAAATGGTATGGCTTTCTTGTATTCATGTTCTGTGATCAGCACGGTAACGGGATGAGAATCAGTATTGTCCATATTCATGTACGGCCTCTATCATTGCTACGAAGTTTTCGGGTTTGCATGATGCATGAATGCTGTTGGAGCTGGCGACGATATAGCCGCCGCCTTCGCCGGCTTCATCAATGGCTTGGCGAACGGCATCAAAGACATCTTCCGGGGTTCCAAACGGCAGCAGCGCTATAGGCGTCACGCCCAAAAACTTCTCACCGCTTCCGCGGTCCTGAGGTATCGGTTGTAGATTCGGACGAGCGATATACGGCCCGAAAAGCCCTCACCGACGGTGCACACTCCGGCATCGTTGATCTCATCTAGCCACGGGTTGAGCCGCCACCACCCCTGTATTCGTTCGTCTCCGCCGTCTAGCAGCTTTCCGTTCGCAACAACCGATACGATCTTCGCGAGTCCGTCTACGATGAAAACGATGTGGAGTGGTTTACCTCTCTCGAGGATTCCTGCGTCGGTTCTCCATTCCCAGGACTTTCTGGAAATAACATTTTGTGACGGTTCGACGCCGTCGAGAACATCGAACCACCATCGTTGTCTGGCATCGCTTATCTGGAAATCGAGCGCGCCGTTTTCTGCGGCGGTGATTTCGAAGCCCCTGCGCCTTACGCCATAGGAGGTAAGCACGGTTTCACCGGGCGACACTGCTTCGGGCTCGATGACGAGCTCGAGCGAGAATCCCCCGCCGTCCAGTCCGGGTAATGCAGGAATTTCAAAGGTGTCCCCCGGGCTCAAAGCACGGGTCTCCTCGTGGATCAGCCCGTCACGGATAACAGAACCAGCGTTGCCGGAAGCAACCGAGTCGCCTTCGGCACCACCGCGGCTCGTTTCCGCGGAGCGGGCGGGATTCGCTCCCCCGTCGCCATCGGGGCCCTTTCGCGTAGCGCGGGCGGGATTCGGTCCCGCCGCACGATTTGAGCTCGATTTCGCGGCGGCCCCGGTTATGTCATGCTCGGCCCACATCCCCTCGAGAAGCTCCCGGTCGATGTGATGGACTCGAGCGACCATCTTCTCGGTTTCCGAAACATGGAACTCCCGGTCCTGCTCGAAGAAATCGGGATAGCTCATGCCTCTAATCGTCGGATCGGAGGCGTAGAGGAGTATCTCCGGTTGCGACCAGGCGATGTCGCCGTCTACTTCCACACCGCCTGAAATCCAGACCGGGTTGCGGACCGCCGAGTTGCCCCAGCCAGGAAAGCCGTTGTTGTGAAACCAGAGCAGAAATCTGCCGTCGCTCGTTTTCCCGAGCTTCGGACAAGCTCTCGGATTACGGAGAGCACGCCCGTCGGGATACCGGATCGGTTGCGGCGTCGTCCAGCTTCTTCCTCCGTCGCTGCTGATCGTATAGCCGATTACCCCGATCTCGGTACGAAACGCCATATAAATTGAACCGTCGGAAAGTACCTCGAGATTCTGCTCTTCCTGAATTGCACCGAGCTCGGGATTGGTAACTCCTTCGTCTCCCTCGGGCAGCAGCTTCCATTCAACGGCTTCGGGATCGCTTTCGGTCAGCACATTTTTACTATGGATGACCCAGCTTTGCCCGCTTATGATCGGACGCCCCTCTCTGAGCTTCGGGATCCCGAAATACACTCCCCGCTCGGTCACGACCGGTTTGTCGATACACCAGAAAAATTGCTCCCGGCCGCCGGTTACGTTTTCCCGATCGATCCTGGTTTCTCGGATCGGAATCCGGTACCGTTTGTCGGACCAGCTCCGTCCGTGGTCGTCCGAATATTTGTAGCAGAGATGCCCGCCGTGCACAGTCGACTCATCCGTGATCTCTAGATTGTAAACCGCATAGACACGTCCCGATGGAACCATGAACGCGGTTACCCAGGAGGTCATTCGATCGGCCGGCGGCTCGATGTCGATCAGATCTGACCAGCTCCTTCCTTTATTCGTGCTGATCGTAGCTACCACGTGCTGACCCGGTTCGCCTTCGAGTCCTCTTCCGGTCGTAAGCACACAGAGCCAGTTGCCGTCGTTCGTAACCACCACGTACGGTTGGTCACAGTAGTTTTCGCTCGGTATCTCGTGTCCGAGCTCCACCTGTCGTGCGTCACGCATTATGTATCTCCTTATGTATATTGTGTTCGTACGCTCGCCGCCACTCGATCATGACCGACCGAAACCACTCATCCCATGCTGCCGACATCGAGTTGAAGGAAGTGTTCCGGGAATGATGATGCTAAGCACCCAGGGCCTCAATTAATATACACCTACTTTCTTAACTATATGTACAATATGCTGATAGATATCACTGCTTACACTATCAGGGACGCTGTGATCGGAAGCAAACACATAACCACCGGATTTCATTAATTCAGGCAGCTTTGTTCTGATATCCTCCTCCACTTCTTCGCTGTTTGTCCATTTTCTTACATCGAAACCGCCCCGGAGTGCCAACCTGTCACCATACTGCTTTTTAATTGTGAGCGGTTCCATATTGGCCTTCACTTCCAGCGGATTCAGCATATCCAAGCCCAGTTCAATTAAATCCGGAACCAATTCGCGAATATCACCACAGCAATGCAGGTGCACTTTTATATCATGATTATGGGCCCAGTCAATAATCCGCTTTTGATACGGCATGACAATTTCCTTCCACATTTTTTTAGAAAAGAGCATCCCATTTCGGTACGCCATATCATCAAACCAAAGTAGTTCATCAAAAGGATATCCTTCAACGAAAAGCATTTGGCATAAAGCAAGGGCCAGGTCCGTTTGAGTATTACACATATCTGCGACCCATTCCGGATCATCATACATGGCATATAAAATCGTCTCGGTGTCACACATCCTGGCGTTTACAATATCAAAACCACACCAAGGGCCTGCCTGTATCCAGGCACCATCCTTGCGCCATTGTTCATAATTATTTATTAATTTATTCCAATTGATTCTGTCTTTCGCAGGGCTCATTCGTTTCTTGGCTTTAAGCCATGAATCCTTATCGACTACTTCATGGTTCAAGTGTTGGAATGTAGAACTGACAGGTTTAAAATTCTTTTTTGTGATTCCCCACCGATCTTGTTCGATTTTGTAGGTGTCCGTTTCTTCTACAACATATTCCGGAAATCGAGGACTCGTATCTATTTCATCTAAAGAAAGCATAACAATCTTATCAAGACCGAAATAATCAATTACATCATTGTTATCACCCATTCCTTCATTTTTCCAGCGCTCGATAGTAGATCCCCAAAACAAATCAATAATCGGTACTCCATCCGGCTCTTCATGATTGAATACTTTTTGCATTCGTTGATATGTAGTAAGTTCGGTCATGTATGTTCCTCCATTTATGTATCGTTAAGCCTTAAGGCCCGACATTTTGATACCTTCAACAAGATATTTCTGAAAAAAAGCAAAAAAAACCATTGTAGGCAGAGCTGCAATGCACGAAGCAGCCAGGATTAGATTCCACTCTGTTAGATATTCACCTCTAAAGTTTGCAATTCCTAATTGAATAACCCACAATGATTTCCTTTGTGCAATAATTAAAGGCCATAAATAACTGTTCCAGTTTGCAAGAAATATAGCCGAACCGAGAGCAACAGCAATAGGTTTTGAGGCTCCTCACAAGAATTTGAACGCTGTTTCCGGTCTCGGGAGCTTTCCCATACACAGATAAAGAGCAAGACGATAGGT
>CAZJBZ010000285.1:0-6315 GCA_964543975.1 uncultured Spirochaetales bacterium | reverse complement strand
TCCAGCCCCCGCCCAAATCCAATCTGACCGGGGCACGCGCCCATACGATCTGGTCTTCTTTAATTTTTTGCTGCAAATGATACCGTTTCGTTATTCCCGACAGATAATCGATTTTAAGAGAGAGGATACTGTCCTCTTTCTCTACGTCACGAACAAGTTCTCCTAAGAGTCGTTTCCGGTATATCTTCAAGAGATCGTCATTCGTCTTTTGGAAAAGAGAGAGCAGTTCCCGATGGTTTCGTTCTTCAAAGATTGCGCGGAAATCCTCTTTGTTGACCGATTTCCATCCGTACTCATTGAGGATCGACTGCCGCAGGAGCTCTTTCCGTTTTTCTTCCCTCGCCTTTTCCCGCTCTAAGGCGGAATCCATCCCGTTTATGTCCTGCAGCGAATACCTCTCCCTGCTCAGGAATGTTTCACTCCATCCTTCGTCTGCCGCCGACGGATCGATGTACCCTTTCAATTGCTCCGGAGTGGGATTTCCGAAAAACAGCTTCGCCTGCAGCAGATCGGACGACTTGGAAGGATTCGTAAAGATATTTTCCGCGGTCAGCCCTCGTTCTTCAAGCCATTTTGTCAGCGGTTTCCCGCAATAGACGACCTCTTCAAAAGCAGCGGCCGGCTTAAACGTATCGTTTATGCCGTAGATAAGGACAAACCGACGGTCGAGAAGACGTCTTCCGTCCAAACAGATATCGGAAGGGAGCTTCCAATTCAGGTCCAGCTCCTCCAACCCGATGCAGACTGCGTCTCCCGCGATACCGGCTACAGTCACACCTTTGCAGTTTTCAAAGAACACTTCTCCCTTCTCATTCTCCTCGACGCGACAATCCACCGAATTGTGCCACAGTCCCTCCGAGTGGACCTTGGGCTTCATCTCGGCATCACCAAAGCTGTAGAAAAGATTTATCCCGGACCGAATGAGCTCTTTTGACGAGGAGAGGAGCTGATCTATTGAACCGAAGTGGAGAAAGGTCGTCTTCTTGGTGACGGCGGCGGTAAAATCGATATTTTGAAAGCCGGCAGAGAGAAGGGCAAGTGTCTCCCGGTCGGCCTTCGATTTTTCCGCAACCCTCCGAATGAAGTCCTCCTCGGAAACGCCTGTAAGGCAGGCCGTCAGCAGCTCCACATAGAGATCGAGGTAGAGCTTTCCCTGCTTCAGTGAAGTAAAAAGGGTCTCCCCGTTCGAATGCCGGTTTTTTGCGATTGCGTAGAGAGTATCGATACCGGTGCGGGAAAACGCGATAAGACCGATGTCTACCGCGCATTCGTCGGTCCCTTCCAGGAGGGCGCGGGAGCGGAGAAAATCCATCGGTTGTTTTTGGAAAAAGTCGCTGACTGCTCCGGTTTTCTGATCGAAGGCGTAGACGCCGTGCTTCGATCCGATCTCCAGGGTCTCCGGCGCGGCGAAACCGCAGATATCGGCCCTCTCCTCCGGAACCGATTGCGGGTCAAAGTCGAGAACGACATCCCCGGAGGCGACCACCAGCTCCCGGTCCCTCCACGGATATTTCAGGAAGAGAGAGATGTAGGCATCCAGCAGGACAGGAGGCACAAGCGACGACGATTCCAAAGGCAGCGGTGCGAACAGCTTGCCTTCGGGAACGTAACACGGCATTCTCCGCGATTCGCCGCCCGCGTGGATCATCAGAATTCGGTCCGCGGAACGAAGGGGCCGCTCGAGGTTGACGAGTGCGTAGAGGGTAGCGCCGAAACTTCCGATCCTCCCCTCCTCCGGGTCGGAGGTGACAAGGAACTCTATTTCGCGGGGATAGACCCCCCGTTCCTTCCGCTTTTCGATGAGAGAGGTCATGTCCGCCGCCTGTCTGCTGTTCGAGGCGACGATCACTACCGCGTCAAAGAGGTTCATGCGCGCGTTCCTCCCGGTGAGTTTTCTTCATGGGCGCAAAACCATTCATACACTCGGCGAATGCCCTCTTCGAGAGAGGTCCGGGCCCTCCAGCCCAATTCGTTTATCTTGGAAACATCCAGGAGTTTTCTGGGAGTCCCGTTCGGTTTGCTCGTATCCCACTCGAAGGAGCCGGTATATCCCGCGATCGAGGCGATGAGCCGGGCCAGTTCTTTTATCGAAATGTCTGTTCCCGTACCGAGATTGACCAGTTCGCCGAGATCTCCATACCTAAAGTTGTTCATCAAAAAGACGACGGCCTCCGCGAGATCGTCCACATAGAGGAACTCGCGCAGCGGCGATCCGTCCCCCCACAGAATGACCGTTTCAGCTCCTGACTGCTTTGCCTCATGGATTTTTCGAAGAAGCGCGGGAAGGACGTGGGACGTTTCCGGATCAAAATTATCGTTCGGGCCGTATAAATTGGTAGGCATTACCGAGAGAAAGTCGGTACCGTATTGATCGTTATAGTAGCGGCACATCTTCACCGCCCCGATTTTTGCCACCGCGTACGCCTCGTTCGTCGGCTCCAAAGCCCCGGTCAGCAGGTACTCCTCTTTTAACGGCTGAGGAGCGAGTTTGGGATAGATACAGGAGGACCCCAGATTGAGCAGTTTTTTCACTCCCGATTCATAGGCGGCATGAATAACATTGGTAGAGATCATGATATTGTCGTAATAGAACTGCGCCTTATAAGCGGCGTTGGCCCCGATGCCCCCGACTCTGGCCGCTGCGAGGAAGACATACTCCGGTTTTTCTTCCCGGAAAAAAGCTTCTGCCGCATGGGGGTCGCGAAGGTCGAGTTCCTTGCCGGTCCGACCGACAATATTCGAATGACCGACCGCGGTCAGTTTGCGTACAATCGCCGAGCCGACCATTCCCCGATGGCCCGCAACATATATTTTTGCCGTTTTATTCATGGGGGCCGAGTGCCTCACCGTATCCGCGTATTCTCTTATTCATTGTACTGCTTTGTTGTGTAACCGCCGCTGTTGAGGTAGACGTCCCTGTCGGCTTTTTGAATATCTTCCCGGACCATCATGCCGACCAGTTCGTGAAAATCCACCTTCGGCTGCCAACCCAGAACCTCTCGGGCTTTTGAAGAGTCGCCTAAAAGGAATTCGACTTCGGACGGTCTGAAATAGCGGGGATCTATAGCAATCCTCTCTTCACCTGTTTCGGTATCGATGCCTCTCTCATCAACCCCGGAACCGCGCCACTCGAGATTGATGCCGATTTCTCTGAATACCGCCTCGACAAACTCCCGTACCGAATGGGTCTCACCCGTAGCGATGACGAAATCGTCCGGATGAGTATGATTGACGATCAGCCACATCGCCTCCGCGTAATCACCGGCAAAGCCCCAATCACGTTTTGCTTCCAGGTTGCCTAAATAGAGTTTTTTCTGTAAACCCAGTTTGATTCGCGCGGCGGCCCGGGTGATCTTTCTGGTCACGAAGGTCTCTCCCCGAAGCGGGCTTTCGTGGTTGAACAGAATTCCGTTGGACGCGAATATCCCATACGATTCACGGTAATTGACGGTTATCCAGTAGGAGTAGAGCTTCGCCGCGGCATAGGGGCTTCTGGGATAAAACGGTGTTTTCTCGGTTTGGGGCGTTTCCTGCACCTTCCCGTACATCTCGCTGGTAGAGGCTTGATAGAACCGGACCGTATTCTCCATCTTGAGAATACGGACCGCTTCCAAGAGCCGCAAAGTGCCGACTGCGTCCGAATTGGCGGTGTATTCCGGTGTCTCAAAAGAGACCTTTACGTGGCTCTGGGCTCCCAGGTTGTAAATCTCATCGGGCCTGACCTCCTGTATGATGCGGATAAGGTTGGTGGAATCGGTCAGGTCCCCGTAGTGCAGGACAAACCTGACATTTTCCTCATGGAGGTCTTGATAGAGATGGTCGATCCTGTCGGTGTTGAAAGAAGAAGCCCTCCGTTTTATGCCGTGGACTTCATACCCTTTCCGCAGGAGCAGTTCGGAAAGATAGGCCCCGTCCTGCCCGGTAATACCGGTTATCAGTGCTCTTTTCATATTCACTCTTCCGCTTTTCCTCCAGTTATACACCCTACATACCGTTTAAAATCATCCACATGTTTAGATGCGATTGCGAAAACGATGTCCCAATCGATTCTTTCATATTCATGAACTGATATGTTGCGAAAGCCGACCGATTTGGTTAAACGCTCCGCAAGTTCCTTCGGAATAACAGATTCTTCGGTTAAAAGAGAGAAGACTTCTCCCATAGTGTCCGGTGCACCGATGCCTTTTTCCGCAAGGAGGTGTGACCCGATATCCACCGAAAGCTGAACGGCCCTTTCTATATTGACCGAGAGGATATCCTGCAGATCATAGTTTTGCTTTAACTCTTCTACAGTTTTCGGACATTTTTCCTCGATTCTGGAAATGCATCGCCCAAGTGAATCAATTTTTTTCAGAATAACATCATTTTCCATCTTGTTTCGGTTGCTCGCGGCATAGAAAGTGCACGGGTTTCACAGCCCAATTCCCTCCCACGATTAGTCGCCGCGGGCTATTTTCTTGGCGCGGGCTTGAAGCATCATCCTGTAATTCGGAAGCATATCGGCATTATAGAACAACATCTTCTTCATCAATCCCGCGTATACTTCCGGTTTTTTATTGATGATGATTGTGCCCTTGGTTAAAACCTCCGTTAGGATTACCCCATACACTGTTCGAAGGTCCAGGAGATCCACACTTCTTCCCACTCTTTTCTCCAGTGCCAGGAGCAGATTGACTTTATATTCGGGTGATAAGGTGTTGCCTTGTCCGCGGGGGGTCTCGAGGCTGCTTCCCCGCTCAGTGTCAGTCGGAAGCATATCGGCAGCCACCGCGATATCGACATCGCTTCGCGCGTTGAGCGCGCCTTTGGCCGCCGTGCCGTATAAAACAGCGAAGACGATCTCGGGATACGACACGAGTACTTCTCCGATTGCAGACAGAAGATTCTCAGCGTCCAAGAACGGGCCTCTGTATGACCACGGTGAAGGTTTGATTGTCCCGGTCGTCGATAAAATCGACGGAGAGGTTTTCATCTTTACAGACACGCAGGAGGCGGGGGATGCCGCTTCCCCTTCCCGAATAACGGAACTCGGTCATTTTTTCCATGAAACTTAAAAGGATAGGATTTCTCTCAACGTGAATTCCATACGTAATGTTTTCTCTGCGTACAGTATTCGGCAGCGCTCCCGGACTGACAATTTCCAGCCGGTCCGAATAAAGATCGATAAAAACAGGCGCATCAATCAGATAGTCTCTGTGCACCAAAGCGTTGGAAAGGGCCTCTTCCAGAGCAATCAGAGGTAATTCAATAGTGCCGGGCACATTAAAACTCTCACCTTTTTGAATTTTTCGAAGGTTGCGTTTCAAAAAGATGATCGACTCTTTGAATTGACGCGTCAGCATCCCGCCGATATTTTCTTTGTCGATAAAATCGTCCCCGGATTTATCGGTATCGTAATATGAGGTCGCTTTAACGGTAAATTGCGGTTTTACCGCCTCAGGACTTTTCCCAAAAAGAAGCAGTCCGGCAATAGTGAGCTCGTCCCCGGTAACAAGTTTAAGATTATGTAAAAGTGCGGGCAGAGAAACTCCTAAGTTGTCTACCGTTTCTCCATACACCCGTTCATAAAAGGCAGTAAAGGCTTCCGTATCAAGATGAGAAAGATCTACTCCGGAAGACATTTCATCGGCATAGAGAAAATTGGACGACTGCATAAGCCGAATTTTTGAGTCTTCTCCAAGAGAAAGTTGTTTTTTTACTTCGGATTCGGTCATTTTTCGTCAATCATCGGCCGCAAAAAGGGTGCCAAATAATCTAACAGTTGATGAACGCACTCTTCGGCCGGTGTTTTGTCCGTGTGGAGGGTCAGTTCCGGACTTTCGGGAGCTTCGTAGGGGGCGGAAACACCGGTGAACTGCTTTATCTCGCCGGAGTCGGCCTTTCTGTAGAGGCCTTTCGGATCGCGCTCTCGGCAGATATCCACCGGACAGTCGACGTGGATTTCGATAAACCGTCCGTCAGGCAGGAGGGACCGCGCGTAATCACGCATCTCGCCCTCGGGAGAAATGAACGAGCAGAGGACGAGGTTGCCCGTCTCGAAAAAGAGGTGAGAGATGTGGGCGATCCTGCGAATGTTTTCATGCCGTTCTTTTTGGGTAAAACCTAAATCCGCGCAGAGTCCGTGCCGCACATTGTCACCGTCCAGCCGCATTACCTGGACCCGTTGGTCGAAGAGGACCTTCTCCACCATTTTCGCGATCGTCGATTTCCCGGAACCGGAGAGACCGGTGAACCAGAGGACCGCCGCCTTGTGTCCGTTTTGGGCTTCACGTTCTTCCCGGCTCACTCCTCCCTCTTCCCATTGGATGTTGGTGG
>CAZJBZ010000284.1:0-6328 GCA_964543975.1 uncultured Spirochaetales bacterium | reverse complement strand
TACGCCGGACAGCATCAATTTGTTGGAGCAACATCTCCGCCTTATTAACCGAATCTTCAGCATCCGCGGTATCCACCGTTTCGAAATCCCCGTAATCCACGTCGGCCCTGCGTGAGAGAAGGAGTTTTATATGTTTTATTACCTCAGTGGGAAGCAGTCCTGTTTTAATAAAGCGTAAACTGATCGTTGTAATCGCGCCACTGTGGGTTTCGGGATTAACACCTTCCAAAATGAGTAGCGCTCGTACCGCGTTTAGTACGGCATAGTAAGAACGGTTAACTGCCGTTTTTATGCGCTCTTCCCCCAGATTTGCCCTTGCGTCTTCCAAAAACTCTTGGGCTTTTTCAAAGCGAATGGCGCTGAGGTTCTTTTTATCTTCGGGACCCAACTTCATACGATGACCCCTTCGTTCAGGATATTTTCATAAAAGGGTGTATGATGTTGTTTCTCCAGTTCAAAACTGGCCAATGATTTAATGACCGGATCGAAGGAGATACCGCTGCGCATTTCTTCCTCGACAAAAATGTCTATAATACCTTCCGCGACTTCAGTCGAAGGCTCTTTTACGATAACAAGGACGTCGAAATCGGAACCTTCTCCATGATCTCCGCGGACCTTGGAGCCGAAGGCAACCACCGAAACAATTTTGTGGGGGTATTTTGTTTTAAGTGCAGTACCGATCTTTTGTAAGACTGTTTTGGCATAGGTAAACATTACATCGCACCTCTCAATAGCATAGTAATTTGATACATCCGGGTCAACAGAGGAGATTACGGGGGTAGAGTTTGCCTTTATCCCTACAATCCGCTGCACTACATAACAGCTTAACAGGAATAATGGAATATTGCGCAATCTTTAGGATATTTGTACAATATTGAAAATGGATACGCTGAATTGGGAAGAGGTCTCTTATTCTCACGATTTTATCTCGCCCATACGATACTCTTTCCGGGATCGAGCTCGGTATAATGCTTTCGTCCATGACTTCTACGAATTCTTTTGGGTTGATGAAGGTTCATGCATACACGAGGTACAGGGTAAGGGTGCCTACTATTTACAGAAAAACGAATTGTCGTTTGTTCCGCCCGGACAAGTACACGAGTTTATTTCCGTCTCTTATAATAGAAAACCTTTTATTATAGTCAGCGTTCTCATCAATGCTTATTATTTAGACAATATGTTGAAACGGTATCCGGAACTGCTCCATTTTTTACATATGATTGATCATGCAAGCAGTTACTCCGTAACCTTAACCATACCGCAGAAAGAACGGCTCAGTTACGGCATTGAGAACCTGGCCTACCGGGCTGAAAACCGATTTGAAGATGATCTCTTTACGCTTAATCTTTTTAATGAAATCCACATTACCCAGGAACAATCGTTAGAATCAACCTGTCCCCATTGGCTTAAGCAGACAATACAAGAAATGAAGCTGCAAAAGAACTTTTCATTGGGATGTTCCCAATTCGAGACAATATCCGGCAGGTGTTATGAGCATATAACACGATTAATGAAAAAACATCTTTCCATAACCCCGAACCAGCTGCTGCAGCAGTATAGAATGGAGTACGCGGCAAACCGGTTACGGACTACCACCGAATCGATCGTTGATATAGCGATGGATTGTGGTTACAACAGCATAAGCCAATTCTATAAGGTATTTTATATTCACTTCAAAACGACACCAAATAAATACCGAAGTAAGGATTCGTACAGAAACCTGAACATTACCACCATTACCAGCAAATAATCAAAATAACGAAACACCCTGATCAATATAAAAGAAGACAACACAGTTAAAAACCTTCTACACTTTCCTATATTCGATATGCAATAGGAGGATTCTAATGAAAACAGTTGGATTCGTAATGGTTTTGTTACTTATTTTTTCCTCGGCAATCCTGTTCGGTGCCGGCCAACAAGAGGACGCAGCTGGGGAGAAAAAGGTGACCTTGACGATGTCGTTTTGGGACCAGCAAAAGGAAGGGCCATATAAAGAGATTATTTCACAGTTCAAAGAGGGCCACCCAAACTATGAAATAAAATTACGAGTTATTCCGAGTGACAATTACTACAACGTCATTAATACCGCAATCCAGGCCGGTGAAGCACCCGACCTGATGTACACCCATGGAAACAAGAATATGCATCTGCCCCAAATGGTCGAAAGCGGTGCAGTCATCGACTTGACCGATAAGATCGATGTTCGAGGATTTCCCGACATTCTTGTTACAAAAACAAAAGTAAACGGTAAGATTTATTCCAGTCCCGGCGGTTCGTACGACGTGGTACCGGTATACTACAATAAGGCCATGTACGATCAGTACGGCTTGTCTGAACCGTACACATACGACGACCTTCTCGTAAATTGTTCAAAACTGAAAAGTGGTGGTGAGATACCGTTCGCCATGGGAGGAAAATCGGCTTGGGACGCCTTCTGGATCCTCAACGTTATGATTACCTCCATGTCCTCAGAGTGGGTGGAAGATTTTATCAATGGGAACGCAAAGTTTTCCGATCCGCGATACGTGGAAACACATAAGGCCCTTGTAAATGATATTGTAGACAATGGATATCTCGACCCCAACTACAAGGGAGTTGACGGCGCCGGTGCTCGATTAACTTTTACACAGGGAAATACGGCAATGATCGTGGAAGGCTCCTGGAACGCGGCCGCCATGAAGGCAAATCCGGAAATGAACGTATCGTGTTTTCACTGGCCTTCAAGGGAAGGTGGAAACATCATGTTAGGCTCACAGGAAACGGGCTTTTCCATCTATTCCGGTACTAAGCATGAAGCAGAAGCACTGACATTTCTCAAACACCTTATGTCTAAAGAGGCCTTCCAAGTACTTGCGGACATGGGTGTTAACGTCCCGGGTCTCGAAGGCGTAGAGTCTCCCGACCCGCTTATTCAAAAAATGACCCAGTATGATGAAGTTGTCGATCAGTTCTGGAACTACATCGTCTTTTATACGAAAGAAGGATATAATGCTCCGAATGATTATATCTCCTATCAGCAGGAGGTTATCTATAAGGATATGACTGTTGATGAATTTGTTAATGCGATAGACGCGGAAATGGATTATTAAATAAAATACTTTTTAAAGGAGGCCCGGCATGATAGGCTTTTTTAAAAAACGGCCCTATATTCAGTTTCTAATACCGGGCCTCTTCATTTATACCTTATTCGTCATCTACCCCATAATCTATTCCTTTCCCATCAGTTTGACGAGATGGTCCGGTTTCGGTGAAAGAGAGTTTATAGGTTTGGGCAATTACATTCAGCTCTTTACCCATCCGTCTCTCTCTACTGATTTCTTTAATGCCCTCATTCATAATGCAGAGTTCTTCGCCTTGATGGCCCTGATCGCGATCCCTGTCTGCATCTTTCTCGCATTCTTAATGTACAGAGAGATCCCCGGTTACGGATTCATGGAAATCGTCGTTTTTCTTCCCAATTTCATCAATGTGGTGGCAATCGGGCTACTGGTAACGCTTTTTTTCGATTCCAATATAGGCCTCATGAGTAAGATATTCGATATTTTAAACATCAAGGGAACGCTGTTCCACCATTTTTATTCTGAGCCGCGGTATTCTATTCCCCTCACCTTTATCGTACAACTGTGGCGGGGAGTCGGATACAGCATGCTCCTTTTCTTAGCAGCTTTTAAACTGATTCCGAAAGAACTCGAGGAGGCGGCCATCATCGACGGATCGAATGAACTACAGCGGTTCTTTCGGATTTATCTGCCGCTGATCGCCCCGACGATTATCAATATATTCATTCTCTCCTATATCTGGAGCATAACCAACTTCGAAATTCCCTTTATATTGGGCGGTCCCACAGGCGGGGTGGGGAAAAATATGGACTTTGTTACCATCTTCTTTTATAGAACGGCTTTTGCAGAAGTGTCCCGAAACAGTATGGGAATGGGTACGACGATTGCCGTTTGCACATTTATCATCCTGTTGATCGGGACCTTTTTCCAATTTCGTATATTTATGAAGCGGAGTGCTATTTGATGGAATTAAAACGACAAGGCCAATTATGGAAATATATATTCAGCTTTCTTCTCACCATTTACTGTATCAATACACTGGTCCTTTTAGGTGTTGTGTTCATCTCTTCGGTGAAACCGTTTGAAGACGTTTTGACCAATATCTGGGGATTTCCCAGAAGTCTTCGCTTAGAAAATTTCCATGAAGTGTTGTTCGAAGAGAACTTCATAACCTATACAATGAACAGCATCATCATCACCAGTTCCGCTCTCATCGGACAGCTCTATCTGGCTTCCATAACCGCATACGGAATTGCCCGTTTCCGGTACCGGTTTAACAATATTATCTACATGTACGTCCTCATCGGACTGATGTTTCCGGTACAGATCGGAATTCTACCGTTGTTCCTGTTGATACGGGGGCTGCACCTCAATAACACCCTCTTTTCCGTCATTCTAATTTATGGTGCTTCGATCTCGTTTCCCACATTCGTGTTGGTAGGTTTTCTTAAGTCACTTCCTCTATCTATTATCGAATCGGCAAAAATAGACGGAGCAGGTGAATGGCGTATATTCCATGTGATTACCGTACCCCTTATGAGGCCGGTCTTTGCCGCGTTGGTCCCTCTGATTATTATCCAATTCTGGAACGACTTCTTTATTCCTCTCGTCTTTTTGACCGTCGATGAGATCAAGACAATTCCTCTGGGATTGATGAAGTTCTACGCGGTACGCGGAATCAACTTCAGCAAACTTAACCTGGTCTTCACCGCCAGCGCAATATCTATAATACCTGTGGTGGTTGTTTACCTCATCGCTTCTAAACAGATCATCGGCGGCATAACCGAAGGTGCACTCAAAAATTGATAAGGATACCACTATGACCGGCAGACAGCGTATTAACACCATATTCGACAATGCACAGCCCGACCAACCCGCTTTTTGGGCGGGAAAACCGACCGATGAAGCGCAGGCACTATACAACGAGGAACTCGCGGTAACCGATGAAATAGGTTTTTCGAGAGCAATAGGCAATGATGCCGTATGGGTACCTGCCGAACTAATGGCATGGGAGAATGCCGGCAAGCCGAACGGAAGACCGCTCTGGGACACGGCCGGGGATTTCGAAAGAAAAGCGCTGGACGGCATGGGGGTTTTTTCGGAATGTGAAACTCTTTCGGAAATAGAACAGTTCAATTGGCCCGACCCCGAAACTTTGGATTTTACCGGCGTGCTCGAATACATGCAAACGGTCCACAAAAACGGGATGGCGGTTTTCGGCGGCCCCTGGACCTATATCTCCACCTTGGTTACCGAGTTTTTCGGCATGGAACAGTTCTTTCTCAAGCTCTACACCGACCCGATGATTGTGGAAGCGGTCATTGACCGGATAGTCGATTTTTATCTGACGGCGAACAGACGGTTTTTCGAGCAGGCAAGGGATGATCTCGATGTCTTCTTCTTTGCAAGCGATTTAGGAACACAGTCCGACTTGATGATCAGTCCCGAACAGTTCAACCGGTTTTTTCTTCCCGGATTCAAGAAAATCGTCGACTTAGCTAAAGAGTACAACCTGAAAGTGATGCTCCATTCGTGCGGTGCGGTGTATAAACTTATTCCGACGTTCATCGATATCGGTGTGGACGGCCTGCATCCCCTGCAGGCAAAAGCTAAAAATATGAGCGCGAAAAAATTGGCCTCCGAGTTCAAAGACCATCTCGTTTTTGTCGGGGGGGTCGATACCCAAGAGCTCCTCCCCTTTGCTTCAGCCGCAGAGGTGAGACAGGAAGTGACGCGGCTGATCGAGCTTTTCGGAGAACGGTATGTGGCCTCTCCCAGCCACGAAGGGGTCCTGCCCAATGTGCCCCTGGCGAACCTCCGCGCCATACAATCGGCTGCCGAGAATTATCGTTAAGGAGCCGGCATGAACACGAGAGAACGATTTTTGGAAGTAATGGACTTTAACCCCAATGTTGCACCCCCGAGGTGGGAAATGGGTTATTGGGGTGCCACCATCAACAGGTGGTACAGGGAGGGACTGCCCCGGGTCCATCCCCCAATTATTCCAACGAAGATTGCTACCACCACCTCTTCGCTCTACACAACGGCGTGGACACATCAATGGAGAAACGATCAAAACTTGTTCGAACTGGTGTACGGAGAACGGAAAAACCCGCTTCCGCTTCCCGAAGGCATCGGCGTCCTGGCCCGCGGTCTTTACTGGCCCACTCAGGGATTTCCGACGGACCACGATGTAGCTGATTACTTTTCTTTCGATAAAACAACGGTGATCGTCGATGTGGAACAGCTCTTTCATCCGCTCTTCG
>CAZJBZ010000283.1:0-6346 GCA_964543975.1 uncultured Spirochaetales bacterium | reverse complement strand
GGCACCGGTTTGGAACAGTTCCAAAAAGGTGTTCGGGTCGAGGTAGTCGCCGATCCATCCCATTCGAAGGATTTGAAAATCCTGTTCCTTACCGCGGGCGAGGACCGTCTTCCATTCGACGTTTTCAATACCGATTGAAACACCGAGATTCTGTTCCCACTGCTGCTGCGCGTACTCCGCGATCTTCTTGTGACCCTCCGAAGTGTTGTAAAGAATCGTAACTTCGGGGAACCCTTCGCCGTTCGGATAGCCGGCCCGCGCGAGGTGTTCTTTCGCGGCCGCGACATCGTAACCGTTCCCTTCCGGGCTTGTGTAGTTGGCCATTTCAGGCACAACAACGTGGGTCGGCACTTGACCCCCGCGTGAAACTCTTTCTACAAGGGTCTGTTTGTCGATCGACATGGCAAGGGCCTTTCGCACGTGAACATTGTCGAAAGGAGCTTCGGTGTGGTTGAACTCATAGAAATAGGTGCCGAGGGCGGGGACCACGTGATAATCGTCGCGCAGCTTCATCGCGTCCAACTGATCGGGAGGAAGACCGCCGTTGAGCCAGTCGCCTTCACCGGCCAGGTACATGTTCAACCGAGTGGTGTTGTCGTCACTGGGGTCGAAGACGATCCGGTCGACCTGGACAACATCGGCGTCCCAATACTTGTCGTTTTTAACGACAGTAAGCACTTCCTGCGGTTTCCACTCTTCAAGGACAAAAGCGCCGTTACAGACCATGTTACCGGGAAGGACCCACTCTTCTCCGTGCTCTTCGATGGCGTGTATCGGAAGGACGGCGAAAATGGTATGAGGCAGCATGCTGGTAACGTAAGGAACGGGACCGACCATTGTGGCCTCGAAGGTGTAATCGTCGACAGCACGGATGTTGACCGCTTCAGGTCCCGCGTCACCCGAGTTATACGCGTTGGCGCCTTCGATGACCATTCCCATCAGCCACGCGTAGGGAGATGCCGTTTCGGGATTGAGGGTCCGAAGCCATGAATCGACGACCGTCTGCGCGGTAATAGGTACTCCGTCGCTCCAGGTTGATTTCCGAAGATGGAACGTATAGACCGTACCGTCGTCACTGACGTCCCAGCTCTTTGCGACACCGGGAATACCGTCGTTTGTCTTGGGGTCATAGATCAACAGACCGTCAAAAAGTGCCAATAAAATGTTGTGAGACGTAGTGTCTTCACTCAACGAGGGGTCCAGCGAGGGTGGTTCCGCACCGTTGATTACTCGAAAGACTACCTCTTCTTTTTGTTCGGGCTTCGCAGCCTCTTCCGTTTCCTCTTCTCCGACTTCTTGTTGTCCGCCTGCGAACAGGGAGACCGCCAGAAAGAGAGTTAACAGAATTAATAGTAGTTTTTTCATTTCCTCTCTCCTTTGTAGGATATAATTTTGTAAAACTCCACTATACATGATACTGTGCAATTTGCCAACCATTTCCAAACTGTTTAATCAGGATTTCTCTACAGTTTTTTTTCGCAACTTCTACAAACACTGAATTTTTATTCTGTTCCCGGGAAAAACCCCGGCCTCACTTCCTCGTTCCTCCGGCTAAACGAATCGCCTTCAGCGGATGGATGTCCAACCCGTTCGGATGCCACCCGTCCCATTTTTCCAGATCGATGATATGACAGGCCGTGTATCGAAATAAGGGAACAACGATGTACCTGTTCAACAATCGCCGTTCGATTCGTTCGAGCAGCTCGGTCCTCTTCACTCCCCTCTTTCCGTTTCGGAGCTCCGAACGTAAATCCTCAAGCCGGGCGTCGCTAAACGTAAGGACGGAAGTCAGATAATCGAAGAAGAGGTCACCTGCATAAGCCTCCGGATCTTGAAACTCTCCAAACCAGGAGCCTAAAACAACATCAAACTCACCCTCGAAGAGCATTTCCGTGTACTTCCGCCATTCGGTCCCCTTTCTCACCGTTTCAACGGCAAGCGCGTTTTCCCATTGACCGGCTGCGGCTTCGGCAACGGATGAGAAGATCGGATCGTTGAAAGAGAGAAGCGAGAAGCGGACCGTCTCCTCGGGTCCGAGACCGTCCCCTTCCCGAGCTTCGGCTGCCGCCGCGTGAAACAGCCGGCCCGCTTCTTTTCGGTTATGTTCGGGCAGCCCTGTAATTCCGGGATAATTGAACATTTCAGGAATGAAACTGCGAGCGGGCGTGACGGTCCCCGCGGGTAATGATCCGGCAATCGCTGCTCGGTCCAACGCTAAAGCGAGCCCCTGCCTCGCCTGTTCACGGTTTAGCAACCGGGCGGTCCCGTCGACGGTTTCGTCTGGAGCGTCGCTTCCCGCTATGAGCATAAAAAGGGTCCCGTTAACCGGGAAACGGTGGAACGAACGCATCCGCCGCAGCCGTTCCAGTTCCCGACGGGCTATGACCGTATTCCAATCCACCTCTCCGTTAATATAGAGTTGAAACGCTTCGGACGGGTCCGGGACAGGCAAAAAGGTGACGCGATCTAAAAAAACCCCTTCCCGGTCCCAATACGCGCTGTTGACCGTGCATGAAATTCTTTCGCCTGAACTATACTGTTCCAAGATAAACGGTCCGTTACCGGCAAGATGCTCCGGATTTACCCACTCATCACCGTAACGATCAACCAGGTGCATCGGCAAAACGGCGAACGCTTGATGTGGCAGCAGTTGTTCGAGAAAGGGAATTGGACGTACCAAGCGGAGCTGAAATTTCAATCTATCGACCGCTTTAAGGCCTACCTCATCTCTGCCGTTTTCGCCTCTCGCGTATCCTCCGGCCCCGGCTATATAGGTTTCAATCAGCCAGGAATGAGGAGAACCGGTCTCCGGTGAAAGGGCCCTCAACCATGATCCGACCACATCATCGGCAGTAATCGGTTCTCCGTCGCTCCAATTTGTTCGTCTCAGATCAAAGGTGTAGACTGTTCCTGTTTCATCTGTCGACCACCGGCGCGCCAAACCCGGTTTTCCTTTACCGGTTTCAGGATCATAGACGAATAGTCCTTCAAAGAGCGCGGAAAAGAGATGATATTCCGGCACTGTTACGGCGAAATGGGGATCACGTTCCAAGTCGGGCGACTGTATGGCGATCGTAAAGTGGTTTTCCGAATTCTTCGTTTCAATTTCCGCGTTACCTTCCGCCGACAATGGAAGAAGCGGAACCAGGAAAAAGAGAACAATCGGCTTAAAACCCTTCATCATGCCAAACAGCCATATCCATTGCAAGTTTTTCGGTGACCACCGAAAAACCGTTGGTAATCAGATAATCCTGCAAACCGGCCACGCGGGACGGTACTTCAATAAAAGTTTTTGATACATTCCGATTTGCCGCTTCATAGAGATACTTTTTTATCAGCATCTTTGCCAAACCAAGTCCCCGGTAAGCTTCGCTTATATACAGCTGGAGGATCGTCGAATAAATCGCATATTCAGCCCCTTCCGCTTCTTCCGAATCCACCTCCTCGAAGCACATATCATCTCCCCATATGACCCCGACAATCTCTTCATCCGGTGTTTCCGCCTGATAGACGAACGAGCTCTCACTATTGATCGGAGTTTTACCTTTCCGCAAGTCGGCATACCGTTCTTCGATATAACGGGGATGAAGCCCTTCGAATGCTTCGGAAAAGGCCTTTCTATCCATCGATCGGACTATTTCCTCATCGGCAGGTCCCGACTCCGTTACTTCAAAGTCGCTCAATACCAATTCTTCCACCATCGTGTCGTCGTCCGGTTCAAACTCCAGCTTTTCAAACCCCTTCGCGTCGCAGAGCCGATTATACCAATCGACAACCACCGCCCGCATCTCTCTCTCCTTAAAAGAGAACCAAAGCCTTTCGATGTCCCGCCGTTCCCGGAGAACATTTTTAAAATTCCGGAACACACCCGTACCCCTCGAAAGAGCTTCGCGCAGCGATTCCCGAACGATCGGGTTTCTCAACGACCGCACAAACCGTTCCATCAACTGATAACCGTGAAGAGAACCCCATTCCGGGATACGTGCGTAGCGATCGGGCTCGCCGTCCGCCTCTTTTTCGGGGACCAATTCCCCGGTATGAGTATCGAAGAGTGTGTTCTCCGATTGGTTTTCCATGCCGAAGATAATTTGATCAATCAGTTCAGGGGTCAATTCCGGTTCCATCTCTTCGATTACCTCCCCACCTTTAGTACTTCTTCGACCGTATCTAAATCCGCAAGCCACGTCTCTTCTGTTCCTCGGTCGTGGAACTCAATTTTTCCATTCCGCAGATGCTTCGGAGAAACGACAATCCGCAGCGGGATACCTAACAAATCAGCGTCTTGAAACTTAACCCCAGGCGATTCCAGCCGGTCATCGAGAAGCACCTCGGCGGAAAAATCGGCATGAAGTTTCTCAACTGTTTGCTTTACTTTCAGTGATTTGCCTATACCCATGAGGAAAGCCTTGAAGGGGGCGATTTTCGAAGGCCAGATAATACCCTTCTCGTCATGGTTGGATTCGACAATCGCTGCCATCAAACGACCGATGCCTATTCCATAGGCACCCATATAGGGAAAAACTTGTATTCCGTTGTCGTTTTGAAACGACAGATTCATCGCGCGTGTATAAAAATCACCCAATTTAAAGATATCGCCCAGTTCCACAACACGCCGAGCTTCCATTTCGTGACCGCACTGTTTGCAGAGATTTTCCCCGCCGATCATAGCGATGTCGCCGACATGTTCGGTCTCATAATCTCTGCCGAAATTGATATTGAGGTAATGCATCTCCGGCGTGTTGCTGCCGTATACTAAATTGGCCGAGTTTGCGACAGCGTCATCGGCTACAACGGGTATCTCGAGTTTCAGCTCACCGACAGGAGAAAGAAACCCGGGAAGAAGCCCAAGCCCTTCCAGCTCTTCCCTGTTCGCCTTTCGGATAACCGGGGTTTTGAGAATGCGGGCCAGTTTCTCCGTGCTTACATCATGGTTTCCCAATACCAAGGCCATGACATAGCCGTGTATCGTTTTATATACCATGGCCTTGGCCAATTTGGATTTCGGGAGGTTGAGATGAGCGGAAAGTGTTTCCATCGTGGTACAGTGAGGAGTGTATTGCTTAGTCATTGGGACCGGTTTTTCCATTTTGATATGTTTCACGCCGACCGCGACTTCTCTGTTCGCTCTGTAGCCGCAATTGTTGCATAAAATGAGCACGTCTTCTCCGAACTCCGCCTCCATAAGAAACTCATACGATTTTTCACCCCCGATAAAGCCGACTCCCGATTCAGCGGTCAGCACGGGAACGCTGCACCGATCGAAGATCCTTTGATACGCCGCGTACACTTTTGGGAAGAAATTATTTAGATCGGAAAAACTGCGATGAAACGAGTAGGCGTCCTTCATTAAAAATTCCTTTGTCCGTATAAGCCCTAACCGCGTCCGCTCTTCATCCCTGAATTTATTCTGTATCTGAAAGAGAAAAACAGGAAGATCGCGATATGAATTGATGCATGAGCGGACCAACTCCACCATTGCCTCTTCATGGGTCGGAGAGAGGACCAAATCATGTCCCGTTCTGTCATTAAACTTAATCAGCTCTTTTTCTATTAAAAGAGCTCTTCCGCTGCGCTTCCAAATGGAGTAGGGCGAAACGAATGGGACGATGACCTCCTGACCTCCTAATGCTACCATCTCCTCCTGAATGATATTTTTTATATTCTCCAAGACCTTTACCCCTAACGGTAGAAAAGAGAACAACCCCCGGCTGACCGGACGGATGAACCCTCCCCGAAGCAGATAGATATAGCTTTGTGATTTTACCGCTTGAGGAACTTTTCGATATGTTTTTCCAAAAAGGGATGTATATCTCATTCGCTCTATTGTACCGACAGGCTTCCACCCCGGTCAACCATATTTTCCCGCGCTTATCGGTAATCTCCAGCAATTCCAAATGTGAGCTGTGGGGATTCGAAATGTGAACGATTGTAGTGATAATAGGCCGTAAATTTGATGATTATCCTTTGCGAAGGGCCTCTCTGAAGGGAAAATCGTCATCAAATTTACGGCCCTCATAATCCTTTACAGCAAATTACGATCACATTTCGAATCCCTGGGTAATCTCACTTGACAGTATACCGGAATCTTTTCATATTCTAAACTAATCAATCAGTATCGAGGAGATAACTATGAGTATAATCGAGTATGTTGAAGCGCGTGAAATCCTTGACTCACGGGGGAATCCCACAGTCGAGGTAGATGTCGTGCTTGAGGACGGTTCAATGGGGCGGGGCGCCGTTCCGTCGGGAGCATCGACAGGCGTACATGAAGCTGTGGAACTGCGGGACGGCGATAAAAAGCGGTTTATGGGTAAAGGTGTTACCAAGGCGATAGAAAACGTAAACA
>CAZJBZ010000282.1:0-6349 GCA_964543975.1 uncultured Spirochaetales bacterium | reverse complement strand
TGTTCTCCCTGCGCGACGGTGAGATTGGCCAGTTCTTCCTTCGCCTCGAGCATGGTGTTTATCTTCTCTTCGAATGTACCTCGGGTAATGAACCGGTAGACATTCACATCCTTTCGCTGTCCGATGCGGAACGCGCGGTCGGTCGCCTGGTTTTCAACGGCGGGGTTCCACCACAGATCGTAATGGATTACATGGTTCGCGGCGGTAAGGTTCAATCCCACTCCTCCCGCTTTTATGGAAAGCACCATGAATTTATACTCCGGGTCCTTTTGAAACGTGTCGATCATTTCGTCGCGTTTTTTACGGGTCGTACCGCCGTAGAGAAAGAGGCAGGGTGAAGAGAGCTCCGTCTCGACCATCTCTTGCAAGAGTTCCCCCATTTCCGCGTATTGGGTGAAAACGAGGGCTTTCTCGTTTCTCTCGCCGATCGTTTGCAGCAGTTCGAGCAGCATTTCGGCTTTTCCTGCCGAGGAAGGGCCCTTATCTCCCCGCTTGCTGTAAAGGCGGGGATGACAACAAATTTGTTTAAGACCGGTCATCAATTTAAAAACGATTCCCGATCGGTTGATCCCTTCCGCGTTCGCAAGCCATTCATCGGTATGTTCCACCAATTCCCGGTAAAGAACACTCTGGTCCTTGGTAAGAGCGGGGAAACGGTTGGTGACGATTTTCTCCGGTAAATCGCGGATGACTGTTCTGTCCGTTTTCAAGCGGCGCAAAATAAGGGGTGATGTCACTTTTTTAAACCGTTCGAGGGCGGTCTGGTCGCGGTAACGCTCGATCGGTATCGCGTAGGTGTCCTTAAAAGAGGTCCGATTGCCGATATAACCTTTCATAACAAAGTCGATAATACTCCAGTAGTCGAGCAGCCTGTTTTCCACGGGGGTCCCCGTCATCGCGATCCTGTAACCGGCTTTTATACTTTTTACGGCCTTTGTCTGGGCCGACGCGGAGTTCTTGATGTTTTGGGCCTCGTCGATGACCGTTACCGCCCATCGCCGCTTGTTCAACAATTCAGCGTCGCGGCGGGCAAGGGCGTAGGTGGTGATCACCGCGTCGGTGTTATCGGGCAGATCCCGGCCGGTCCCGTGGTAGACCGCCGGGAAAAGGTCCGGAGCGAAGCGGCGGACCTCCCGGTCCCAGTTGGTCATAAGCGATGCCGGGACGATAATCAGTACCGGTTTTTTCGGACCAACCGCCCCCTCGTTCTTCAACTGAAGGAGAAATGCAATTACCTGTATGGTTTTACCCAGCCCCATATCGTCGGCGACAACTGAGCCGATACCGACACGGTGGTTGTGGTATAACCAGCGGTACCCTCTTAGTTGATAAGGACGAAGGGTTGCCTGCAGGTTTTCCGGGACATCAACTTCCGGCGGCGTAAGAAGCGATTGGAAGAGCTTCTCAATTTCTCCGTCCGTTTCTATCAGCGCGCCCTCGAATGTACCCGTCAAACCTGTTTTCAACATCTCTACCGGCGAAGGCGTCGGGTCTTTTTCCGCGCGACGTGAAATCGATTCGAGCTGTTTTTCATCCAACTCAAGAAACATATCTTTGTACCGGAGGAATTTTCGGTAGCGCCCGCTCAATTCAAACAGTTCCCCGGGCGGAATAAATGTATCGCCCACCGCCACGCGCCATTCAAAGTGCAGCATCTCATTCAAAGAGGTGTACGAAACAACTCTATCGTCCGCCCCCGGTGTTTTCCGTACTTTCAGCGAGAGATGGGGAAGAAAAGCGTCGCGGAGGATTTTCGGTACCACCGTCCGCACTCCCAGCGTTTTGAGCGCGGGAAGAGCGCCGAACCATCTGTCGATAAAAGTATCCGCTTGTACGGTAAGCCGGCCGCGTTGTCTGAGAAAATCGTTTACCGTCGAAAGGTAGGTCGCTAACAGACTCAAGTCTCGAAGAAGCGGAAGTGTTTCCGATTCAGGTTTTTCCATGAACGTTGAAAAAGGCATCGGCAGCTCATCGTCGGCCCGACGGTCTTTTACCCGAATTTCAAACGTAAACCTGTTTTCTTCAATTTCTTCTATGTGGATGACCGGATAGTAATGAATGGGACGGATGAAAAACCTGCCGAGCCAGAGGTGGATTGTTTTCGCGTTCTCCTGCTCTTCAAATTTTTTCGGAGTGTATTCGCTTCCATCGAAAAAGAGAGCGGTCACTCGGTCTTCGGCGGCGTCTTTGACCGGTTGGAACAGGCCCAGATAGTAGCTGAAAAAGAATGATACGAGAAAAAAGACCTGTTCCCTGTGTTCAAGGGGGACCGTCCCGTATCGGACTATCTCCCGGGGAAGTGCTTCGACCAGAGATTCGAATATCGACTTGATATCGTTGTTAAAGAGCGCGGGTATCCAGCGGACCATGTAGGTGTTCTTCTTTAACGAGATGATATCCGGTATGGCCGCCTGTTGTTCCATCAGCTTTAAAACAAAGTTGTGTACCATGATAAGGTAGGAGACGATAGGCGGATACGCTGAGAGGTCCCCCGCCGAAAGAAGCCCCAGATAGTCGATAAGAGGAGTAAAATTACCCGAATCGAACCGTATTTCATGCTCTCCTTTCTTCAGTCTGCCGGTAAAACGGTTTTTCCCTTTATTGATGGTAATCGTACACGAGGAGTACATCGTCTTCGGAGGTTCTTCCTGAAGATCGAGGTTTTTTACATACCGTTTTACGTTTTTCGCGGCCTTGCTATACGCTCCCAAGAGGAGGGCCTTAAAATCACTTTTCAAATAAAAAAGCGGAAATTCGGTTAGCAAATTGAAAATCGCCGGCGACAGATCGGGAACGGCGGACATATCGATATGTTCGAGGCTTTCGCGGAAGTAGTTGTACTCCTCCGGTTGGTACGCCAAGAGTGATTCTATACCGACGATAGGCTCTTCGACTTCCCCGCGGTCCCCGTGGATCTCCTCCAATAAATTGAGCCCGTGCATTTGAAAAACGAGAAAAGGGTTTTTGTCGATCTCGTTGGCAATAATATAGACAACCGCGGCAAGATGTTTACACGGTACCGCCCAATCCGGACAGCTGCAGCGCATCTTCAATTCTTTCCAGCCATGGGGAAAGAGCCGTATTCCCAAGGCGGCCGTTTCCTGTTCCAGTTCCGGAGGAAGCAGCCGTGCTTCGAGCTGGGAGAGATAGTAGGGGTTCTCCTTTACCAGAGAGATGATTTTTTTATTCTCCTTATCGGAGAACCGCCAGAGGGCCATCGTTATTTTGTATGGAGCGGGCTGCCGTCCCTTTACCGCGGCTTTTATGCGGGGACCGTCAATGTCTATGGAGACGACCGATCCGTTGCGCGCGTACCGTTTTCCGCGGGGCAGCCGGTTTTCGTAATCGATGTGGGAGAGGGCCTCCAGCCAACGTTCACCCCACCAGGTGTGTCCGAAATCTATGCGGGCCATTGGGTCTGTACTCCTGTGGATTTTTGCACGTGCCTCTACCGATAAAAAAGTTCACTGTAGAATAATCAAGAGAGGAATTGTTGTCCAGATGCCTGTCGAGAGTGCCGGTAGTTCTAAAAATAAGCTGAGGGAATTCGAAATGTGAACGATTGTATTGACGGTTCTTCTTGCCTTTTACGGTAAATTTAGTTCACATTTCGAATTCCTGTCGAGAGTGCGATACTATGCTTTTACTCCGATTGTACTATATTCCGGATAGTACGTTTCATAATCGTCGTACAACAGATAAAGCGGCTTCTCGTCTTCTTCGATAGTCGCGAAGCGCCCTACCTCTTCATAAAAATGGTTGTCCACATAATCGTCGTTTACCCGGCTCACCTCTCCTACAAGCACCGTGCCCTTGTCCGGGTCCCCCCAAAAGGTATGGTACACTTTTTGGGGGATACAGACCGATTCTCCGGGAGCAAAATCGACTACTTCACCCGCGGCGATCGTTTTTTTCACTCCGTCCATGCTCAAGGTGACGTCGGTGTCGGCTAACTCTTCGGAGGGGGTCGCGTTCCAGAATTTTATTTTGAGGACGCCCCCTCCTCGGTTGATGATGTCTTCCATCTTCTGATAGTGGAAATGGATGGGGGTCACTTGCCCAGGTCTTACAATAAGAATTTTTTCCGCGTACACCTTACCGTTCGGTTTCTTGAGGTCGTCGAAAGTGCCGTTACGCAAACAAAACATGAAAAGACCGATCTGCTCAAAAGTACCCGACCCGAAATCGGTAATGTCCCAGCCAAGCTGCTGTCGAATTATGTCGGCGCATTCTGTTCCCTTTTTTTCCCACTCATCAGGTCCCCAAAAAGCAAACGGGGGCAGTATTAAGTTCATTTTTTCCAGAAAGGCTACACTCTGCCGCATTATCGTATTTATTTCCGATCGCTTCATCTTTTTTCCTCCGTTCCGTCGATTGCCGGTTAAAAAGCGAACTCGATAGTCACAATCTCTTTTCCTTTTATCGTACAATCGACATATCCATCTGTATTAGGCTGGATTTCCGATAGCCGTTCCTCCTGTAAATCGGCCTTATAGACGGCAGCCGTTTTGAATGATAACGGGTTGATTTTCAACGATGTCTTTTTCTCGGTTTTTTCCGGATTAAACAGCCGCACGATGAGTGAATCCCGCGTTTCATGCTTCTTAACGGCACTGACGATGACATCGTCCCCTCCGCCTCCAAACTGCAGTAACGAATAGCTCCGTTCAAAAGGATATGAGACAATGGAAGGATCGAAATCGGGTAACAGCGAATCTTCCATCGTTTTTTTGAGGACTGCCTTCATGGGATATTTAAACGAGTAGGCTTGTTTATACCCTTCGATCCACCCTTTCCGATGCGGAATGACGGAATAGCGGAACGTATATTCACCGATACACTGCATTTCAGGGAGGCGCAGCCGCTCGCATTTTTCAAATGCGCCGAAATGAAGAACGTCGGTACAGCGCAGCAAGGTGAGAGCGATGTCTCGAGACTCTTTTTCCATGACCTCGTATTCATAAAGGCCTTGGTTGGCCGCCATCAACCCTTTTTCACCGTCGTTTATGTCGACAAACGATAATTGGGGCTGGGTAGGCGAGGGTTTCTCGCTTGCTACATAATGACCGTCATAGGTTTCGTAGTCATTGAAATCGGGGAGGACGACATTCCGATCAACAACATCGAAAGGCTGTTCCGCGTACGAACGGTCCGATCGAATTCTTGAAGGGAAGGCGGTCCGCAACCTGTGGTCTTTCGCTTCATTGTTGACGGTTGTTTCTATATCCACCCGCGGCGAGCCCTTTGTTACCGTAAGCAGTGTCGTAATGTGACACGGCACGGTTTCTTCCGTCCGCTCGATTTTATCCGGGGTTAATGATTCGGGGATAAAGAAATCGAGGTCGATCTGAAAGACCACCTGCAGCGAGTTTTCGGTTATGCACTTGATCTTTGCCGAACTTCCTAAGCTGTTGACGACGGTATCGTTCATAGGGGCAATATGCTGAAAACCGTCACCCGCTTCCCCGCAGTCTTCAAAATAACCAAGAGAAGAATAAAGAGTCTTCGTCTGCTTATCCATTAGATCGAAGGTCCCGTTGCTGTTGACAGTCACTCTGATATACTCGTTTTCCACCGTGTTCGCGGCGGTGGTCAGTTCTTTTTTGTACCATTTTTTGACCGCTCTTTTTTGAAGCGTATATTGTTTAAAGCCCAACGCGGGAATGTCTTCGGCAGCCACGGTAACGAGAAACCGGTCGACGGGGATCCAGTCCGAGATTCCCTGCTTGGGATTGAACTTCAAATCGAGGGTCTGCCATTTTTTCTGCACCTCCAGCCGGACTTCCCGGTCGCCATCCATCAACCGGAGATGTTCCATTCCCAATGTTTGGGGAACGTCTAAGATCGTGGTCAGTACTTCAGACCGGGACCACCCGAGCGGATTAAAGAGAAGCACCGTTAAGTCATCGGTAGTCGGTGAGGGGCCGTCGGCTGCCGAGTCGGCGGCAGTCGCACCCCCTGCCGCCGCGTTGCAGAGCAGCTGCAGGCTGTCATGAACGATCTCTTCCCCCAACTCCTCGGCCCATTCGAAACGGGCTATTACCTGATGATAGGTGTGGTCGGTACTGGAACAGGCCAGGCTGTCGTGCGAATGGTTCTGCAGCAGATATTCCCACGCTTTATACATTTCCGCCCCGGGGTATGAGGCCCCCGCCATCCAGGAAATCGATGCGAACGGTTCCATCCACTTTTCAAACAAACCCTCGATGCGATTGTTCATCATCTTCACATCGGCCCGTGTCGATTGGGAACCCGGAAGGATCAGCCCTTCCGAGTGGTCCCGCAATTCACCTGATGCCATTTCAAGCTCAATTTTATTCTTACCGATATACTCTTTCACGGTATCAAA
>CAZJBZ010000281.1:0-6351 GCA_964543975.1 uncultured Spirochaetales bacterium | reverse complement strand
GTAGCAGGGTTTCGCGGATCATCCTCCGGAATACCGGCTTCCACTTTCCCTACCAGATCAGCTCCTACATCGGCGGCTTTTGTGAAGATACCTCCTCCTAAACGGGCGAACAGGGCCATAAACGACGCGCCCATCCCGAAGGTAATCATGATAGGCGGAATTTCATCAATCGGCAGTTTGAACGCAAACCGGAGCAGGACCCACCACAGCGCGATATTCAGTAAGCTCAAACCGACGACGGACATGCTCATGACGGTTCCTGCTGAAAAAGCGACCCGAAGACCGGAATTGAGGCTGTCCTTCGCGGCCGCGGTAGTCCTTGCGTTTGCTCTGGTAGCCAAAGTCATTCCGATAAAACCTGCCAAACCGGAGAAGAACCCGCCGGTGATGGTGGCGAACGGAACGAAGGGGGAGAGAAGGTTAAACCCGAATGAGAGGATAAGCAGAAGAACGAAGAGCAGGATAAATATTATGCCGACTACTTTATACTGCTGTTTCAAATATGCCAGAGCGCCATCTTGTATATGTCTGCTTATCTCCTTCATATATTCATCACCTTGAGGTTTTTTTAATACCAGAAGGGATAAAATTAGAGAGAAACATAGTGCCGCGAGCGTTCCGAACCATGAGATCCACATCAGATCTACCTTTTCCATATCCGATCCTTGCGCGAAAAGCGAAGCAAGAGGAAGGAACAGAAATAGTAAAATAAAAAAAATCAATTTGGTTTTTTTCATATTATTTACTCCATTTGCGGTTATTTTTGCTTGCGAGTGTAAAAGAATAAAAGGATAAGGTCAACGTCTTATGCGGTAAGCTTTGGATGATTGTCCGGTGCTATCTAACGGTTTCAATTGAGATAATTGCAAAAATCACCATTTTATTATGAAAACAAAATGTGGTTGGGATTTTCTTAATTTGCTACCGCATATCCCTTTTCTGAAAGCAGCAATTCTTAAAGTAAGCTGCGGGAATTCGAAATGTGAACTATTGTATTGAAAATAGACCGTCAATTTGATGATTTTTCCTTACAAAGGACCTCTCTGTATAAAAACCATCATCAAATTGACGGTCCTTATTACCCGATACGGTAAATTTAGTTCACATTTCGAATTCCTGTTCTGAAAGAAGTTCAGTTGAATAATTTATCGTTCATTATTATTATTAATACCATGAGGGTCTCATATTCCTTTATTATACAAGGAGGAACGTTATGGCGACGACATTACAGACCAATAAGTCGAAATTCAAGGCAATCAGAGATGTTGTCTCCGGTTGGGTCCAGGTCCCTAGTCTTAAAGATTTTATTGAGAGGACCGACGGAAGCGGTATTGTAGAATTAGTTGCTAACAACAGGTGGATACGAAGTGTTGTCTTCGGTATTTTTGATAAACGGATAAAAAGCTTCTATTTAGAGAAAGAAAATGTTCCTATGGATGTGCGGTTCTATCAGTACTATATGGCACGGGCCGTGTTGAATGCAATCTCCCGATTGGCCGATCAGGTGCAAGATAAAAAAATAATGAAGGAGTCCTTTACAAAACGGGTCATTCCTTCCTTAATGAAGTCCGCAATCAGACAGCAGGAGACACGAGAAGCGCTTTTGGAGGGGAAAGGGCAGGGACCTCCGGGATTCTTAACGATAAGTCCCACGAAAGCGTGCAACCTTAACTGCACAGGCTGTTACGCGAACAGTTCCGCGGCATCCAACGAGAAGCTGGATTACGATGTGTTCAAGAGGATCTTAGATGAAAAGGCGGAACAGTGGGGATCGTGGTTTACGGTGATCTCGGGCGGCGAACCGTTCATGTATAAAAGCAACGGAAAAACCTTGCTCGACGCCGCGGAATCTCATCCCGATCAATATTTTTTGGTGTATACGAACGGTACCTTGATTGACGATGCTGTCGCGAAAAGATTGGCCGAATTGGGAAATGTCACCCCTGCTATTTCAGTTGAAGGGTATGAAAAAGAGACCGATGAGCGGCGGGGTAAAGGCACCTATAAAAAAATCATGCAGGCCTTCGAGAACCTCAAGAAATATGGGGTCCCCTATGGGGTTTCCATTACAGCTTTGAATTATAACGCGGACATGCTCAATCAGGAGCTCTTTGATCACTATGTGAAAAAATTAGGCGTCTCTTATATATGGATTTTCCAGTACATGCCCATCGGGAGAAAACAATCGCTCGATCTACTCGTACAGCCGGAACAACGACTTCGAATGTATCGTGACACAAGAGCGGCCGTGGAAAATGAGCGGATGTTTATTGCCGATTTTTGGAACAGCGGCGGTGTGTCGTGCGGATGTGTATCCGCCGGTAAAGAAGGCGGTTACCTGTACATCGATTGGAACGGTAATGTAACGCCATGCGTCTTTAATCCCTATTCACCGGTCAATATCAATGATCTTTATGCTGATGGAAAAACACTCAGCAATGTTTTAGATGAACCGTTTTTTGACGCAATCAAGGAGTGGCAGAACGAATACGGTTTAGAACGTGAATCCGAAAACACCGGCAACTGGATACGACCTTGTCCGATTAAGGACCACTATCAGTTTATGTATGATCAGATTTCGAAATTCGATCCCAAACCGATCGATTCCGCCGCGGAAACGGCGCTGACGGATGAACAGTATCGAGAAGGTCTTATCGATTACGGCAATAGGGTGGGGCAACTGACGGACCCCGTATGGCACAAGGAAGTAATCGGACCGGAATTACGTAGGAAAGGGAAACGTAGGTAGAATAATCGGGTGAATCATACCGTCATAGCCGTCGGCTCAGGCAAGGGTGGGGTCGGCAAATCAACCATTTCAGTAAACCTCGCCCTTTCCTACGCGAAAAAAGGAATACGGGTTGCTCTCGTAGATGCCGATCCGCTTTCAAATATCGCCTCTATCCTTGATATAGAACCGGAAATAAAACTTGCAGACAATGGACCTTTGGAAGAGAGTACAATCTCAGTTTTTTCTCATTTTGATATTCTCCTCCCCTTTCATGCCGAAAAGTTTAAAAACAATTCATCCGCCGTGGTAAACTACCTCAAGGAAAACTCTTCCATATTGGCCGAAAAGTATACCATCGTCATTTTCGACTTGCCGGCCGGCTCGGATAAGGAAGAAAATCTCGCTTTTCTCGATTTAGCGGACAGCCTGCTGATCGTCACGAATGCCGAACCAACCGCTCATGTAGCCTCAGGGATGTACCTGCGGTCGGTCAAGGGGACCGCTTTTGAAGGTCCCATATATTTTTGGCACAATAAATACTCACCTAAATTGGAATCGGACTTTAATCCGAGCGATGTTATCGGTAACTTCAACAGAAATGTAGCGGAAGAACAACGGTTGAAAAAAGATGATTTACCATATTGTGAGGATATTGCCTTTATCCCCGAGGATTCTTCCATGGATCTCCTTCAGGTGAATAATACTCCAGGAATCGTTGTGCTTACCACCTTGCGTGATGTATTAGAAGGATTATACGAGGAGCTGGTCCTCGATCGTACTCGCGGCAGTGTTCTTCCCACCAGGTGTCTGGAAATTGTCCGCTACTACCTGAGAAGAAACCGTTCCATAGGAGAGCAGGGGCGCTATTGTGATGAATTGAAGGCGTATCTTGTCCACTTTTTACAAGAACGGTTCGATAAAGAAATTGAGACTAATTATCATCCGATAGACAACTTTTCCTTTGCACCAGGTGATGAGAAGGCGCTCCAAAACATTGTTCGATTGATTGCCGAAGACGAAATAATGAAATCAATCCGGATACTCTTTTTCTCAATCGATTCAGCTCTCGATGATGAGATACGGGACATCGGCCGGGGTCCTTCACCGGCGGCCGGAAAACAGAGGGACATCGATCGTGAATTGGCCGTTCTTCTCACAAAGATGAAAAAGCGACAAAAGAGTGCCGCCGTCAACGAGAAAA
This sequence comes from uncultured Spirochaetales bacterium, assembly GCA_964543975.1. Classification (GTDB taxonomy): domain Bacteria; phylum Spirochaetota; class Spirochaetia; order SPDA01; family CAZJBZ01; genus CAZJBZ01. The sequence continues at coordinate 2,419 of CAZJBZ010000281.1, read as the reverse complement.
ACTTTGCAGGTCTGGTTCTTTTCTATTTTGCTTTGTATAAGCTCGTACAGTCACCTGCGGTTACAAAGCTCGTTGGTAGTTTCATACTCAAACGAAAGGACGGCAACGGCCGAATGGTTCGTGACAGAAATAGACAAATACGGTATTTAGTGGAACGTAACAGTCACTATCGAAAGCGATATTTCACAATGATAAAACAACTCTTCCCCCTTGTTATGAAACAAATCGGCGTCATTGTCGGTACGTTTGACCTCCGCATCCATATATTTCAGAAAGAAGGCGTGTTGAACAGCTCGGCCTATGCGAAGCTTTTGAGTTCGTTTCTCCATGACGCGGTAAACGGAGGACTCAGCATAATAATCGGTTTTCCTTTTCGACCCGCTTCACGGTCATTTCAAACAGCTTCTGAGCGGTTACTGGAAAAAAGCGTTGCAGGAGAGAGTAAATGATACTACACTCGATACGATGTGGCCTGCAACTGATACCGAATATAAAAAGTCGCTGCTCTTTCTTTTGAAATGGGCCATTATTGCCGTATTGTCCGGCGTAGTGGGCAGTTTCATTGTCCGCTCCTTTGATTTTCTTCACCGAACTATAGCCGGATTTTTGTCGGGAATCGCGGTACCGCTTCCCGTTTGGAGCCTGGCGGGGGCCGTTGTGGTTGGCGGCGTCATCTACAGGTTAAATCCGGGGTCAGCCGGTGAAGGCATTCCCTCTTACCTGCGAGGATTAAAGCATTCCGGCGGAAGACTCAATTTTTCGGAAACGTTTTATAAGTACTGGGCGGCTTTGCTTACCCTGGCGACATTCGGAAACGGAGGAATAGTCGGTCCGTTAGGCCGGGTGTCCTCCGGTATTATGTCTGAAGTGGGAAAAAGAATACAACGATTCGGCTTCTCGGAATATGACATCCGTACGGCCACGATTTGCGGACTTGCGGCAACGGTTGGGTCGATTTTTCATAGCTCGGTGGGCGGAGGGATTTTCGCGGTTGAAATCATCCAAAAATCGGAAATGAAGTATCGAGACCTCTTCCCTGCCGTAATGTCCAGTGCGACGGCCGTGTATATCAGCAATGTTTTCGGGTGGTCTCCTTTCTATCCGATTAACGCGGTAAATAAATTTATGGATATCGATATCCTCGGGTGGCTTCTTCTCACTTCTCTGGCGGCCGGTTTGCTGGGGATGGGGTACAATTTTCTCTACGCGTATATCGTCAAACTGATAAAGCGGGAAAATGTTCACAGAATCGTTCTTAAGGTCCTCATCGGTACCATGGTTGCGGCTTGGATTGGATGGGCCGTTAATCCGGCCCTCTTAGGTACAAGCAAGAATATCATCCTTGCCGTTTTCAGCGAAAGGAACGGAATTCTCTATGGTCGGCTGAGTGAGGCGGTTCCTCTCTTTTGGATGGTCTTGGTTCTTATCGTGGTTAAAGCGTTCGCGAATTGTGTTACCGTTGGGTCCGGTATGAGCGCCGGATTTACCGGTCCCGCGGTTATTATCGGAATGCTGTTAGGTGTTGGTATGGCCGCTCTTTTTAGGACTGAGCCGATGTCTGCGAATTATTATGCCTTTATCGCCGCCGGCTTTTCCGGAGTGCTGGCCGCGAGTATGAACATTCCGTTGGCCGCGGCGGTCATTACAATAGAAAGTTTCGGTCTCCAATACGGTTTTCCCGCGGGGATCGCGGCAGTGGTAGGCTTTCAGATCAATAGACACAATACGATTTACGATTACACGGTAAGAAGCAGATAGGCCTATTTCTCTATTTCAGAATGACATAATCGATATATCTTGTGGCTCCCCGTACTATAGAAAAAGTAAAATTTATCATCTTCTCTTATTCGAATGAGTAAGGAATTCCAGCCTTCGTATCGCCGTTGATTGAAAGGAGTAAGGCATCACCGTCAATCAGCAGGGATAAAACGGTCCATCTATTAAAATACCTGCTGTCGATGAACCGCGTTATTGGACAGTTGAGGAAGCCGGCAGGAAGCCGGAGGATAGGGGACCTGTAATCATCGGCACTATGACGAAGCGCGATAAAAATACAGGGCAACAAAGTCAGTTGAAAATTGAGGTCTCACCTGTACTGAGAGGGACAATTTATAAGGAATCGTATAGGAAAATATGCTTTCCCGCTGAGGTTTCTAATGACGACGGTATCGGGTTTCCGGAAGGGTTTAATGCTGAACAGGCTGCCGGTTTGGGCACTTCGCTCATTACAATGCTCAGCGAACAAATAGACGGAACTGTTACCTTTGAGAACGAAAACGGCGCGAACGTAACGGTAGATTTTTTTGTGTAAAGCAAGATGTTCGGGACTTCACCGCGAGACGCTGCGGACGGCCGCGTGTGATTATATAGATTTTTCCGGTTCCTTTTGCTATAGTTTTATTAATGGATATATTCAACC
>CAZJBZ010000280.1:0-6365 GCA_964543975.1 uncultured Spirochaetales bacterium | reverse complement strand
CCCGGCGAGAGAGAGAGCGCCGCGTGTTCGATGCCTTTCCAGTTGTTCAGTTCAACCGTTTCAATGATCATATAAAATCCCCATCAGAGAAGCTCCTTCCCGCGGAGAAAGCCATAGATTCTTGAAAGAACGTCATTTTTAACCTCCTCCTGACGTATCTTCTCGGAATCCGGCAGCCCTCCGTCGTGGACGCGGACCGCTTCACCAGCGGCGCACTTGTCGATGACATTCCGCAGGTAACCGATCGAAGAGGCCCCGGGGAACGATTCATTTTCCACTGTCACTGAAAGTTTGTCCTCGACTAAAAGTGCAAAGAGTGTGTGCTCGGCAATTGAAAGTTGTTGCTGTATCCGTTCGCAGTGAGCAGGGGGGAGGGTGCCTTCAACCGTTAGGTGGAGTATTGTCCGGTCATCACACGATTCTATCAGTTGTGTCAACGGGTCGGTCCCACTCTCATTTTCATACAGAGTGACCGTTTCGCGAAGCCGGCGGTAGTATGGTTCGATCTCGGTTTTACGCACCGCGGGAGTCTGCCCGGGTGCCTCTATTTCAACCTCGAGTACGGAACAGTATTGGTTGAACGCCATCGGTTCGGGAGTACCGGGATAGTAGGTGGCATCATCCGCACGGAAGAAGGAGTGCCAATGTCCTAAAGCGAGATAGTCGAGACCCGCGTTTTGTCTAAACTGAAGATCTATCGGAAAATCGTCCGGGCTGAATTTTCCCTCTATTGCCAGACTGCCGTGCCCCATGCCGACGCGGACCAGCTGCTCCGTGCCCCGGTGGGATTCGATTATCCAATCCAACGGATTCTTCCGGCTTGTTTTTGAAAAAAGTGAGGCCGCGAAGATGATACATTTTTCTTCTTCCAGGAGGACCGCTTCCGATCGGCGAATCATAGTGAGATTTGGAGGATAGAGTGATGCGTCTATCCGGTCGTAGATGTTGTTTGGGACCAGAGGATCGTGGTTACCCGCAATCATCATCACCTTGATACGCGGAAAAGCACCGATGATGGAAAAGAGTTCGGCGATGAGATCGGGAGATTTGAACTCGCCGTCTTCAAATTGGTCGCCGCAGACCAAAATCAGTCCGATCTGTTGTTTGTCGGCATAATCCATGATCGAACGGACCATTGTAAAGCGTGCCTTGGCAAGCTGTTTGTTCTGTTCTTCACTAAAAAGTGGAAACACTCTGCCTAAATGCCAGTCCGCGGTGTGAAGAAACTTCATCCCCTCTCCTTCGTCTGAAGATAGTGCAGATGGGGTATCAACACTCGATTGGGGTTGCCCGTTCCGTCGTAGAAAAGATCGATGATGGGTATTCCAAAATCCTGCTGCATCTTGCGGTAAAAGGAAGCAGTCACTACGCCGGGGCAGCAAAACATGGGATTGACATGAAGGACCGCGTCCACAAGATGATTGCTGAGGTAGTAGAGTGCACGACCGATATTGATCGACGTTTCCCCCGTAATGTAGTGACGCACGTTATACTCCTCCATTAAACGGTAACACGATTCAAAATCGGGTTCCGCATTGTCGCCGATCAGCTTTTCGGCTATTTTCTCGTATCTGCCTTCGACCGTTTTCAGGAGTCTGAAGGGCCGCGGGTTGTCCCCAAAAAGGCGTATATCGGCATCATAAAAATGGAAAGGATACTCTGTAAGAGAGGGAATCAGCAGTTCTCCGCCTAATTCATCCACGATTTTTTGCAGGTTTTGATTGATCAGTTCATTGTACTTTACGTACAAATCGCCGATGATCGCAATTCGGGGCTTTCTTCCCCGCGATTCATCTCTGTCAATACTCGAAAAACGGTCGACACTGTTTTGAAATTCGTTACGAAGAGCTCCTCCTTCCCGTATTACCGTACCCATCGTTCTTTTTGTTTCAGAGAGAACACGGTCCGTGATACCGGCTTCCTTTTCGTACGGCTTGATTCGGAAATACATCTTATACATCAAACTTCCGATAATATTCGCTTCAAGCATCTTCATGGACAGGGCCGGTCCTATTATCTCCCCCGGCGCCATGCTGTTGATCAATCCCACCTTGATCCCCCCTAATCCCGCGTTTCGAAACGCAAGCTGAGCCAAAATGGGGAATTGCGGCATATTACACGCCATACAGACCGTGGGAATGTAAAAAAAGGTTTTCTCCGGTTCCAGCTGTTCGGTTTTTACCGTTTCAATGACGCTGCCGATGAGTGCAACCAGCGGCATGCACTCGCCCCCGTTCGCGTACCGGTAACCGGTGTTGAGGGACTTTTCCGTGTCGTGCAGGAGAAGCGCATCGAACCCGGCCCGAATAAAACAGTCGGACCAGAGTTTACTGATGAGATGATCGAGGTAGGGGACAAGCACGGTATCTCCGGCGGTGAGGAGGTCGTTTTTCGCATCGGTGAGGGTTCCGGGGGGCGACGCGGTGTTCCGGTGCGAACGGGCCCTTTGCAGGTAGTTACGAAATGCGTGCAGGCCCGCCTCGATCCTGGTTTCGTATCCTACCGCTGAGCTGTGTTCATCAAGCTGAAGTACGAGAAACGGTTTGTCATAATGGAGCATGATGTCTTTCACGTAACTGAGCAGGAACGAGTCGGGAGAACACCTGAAGCAGGTCAGAAAAACGACAAATAGGTTTTCTTGAGATGCCGCGTATTCTGCTGTCTTAATAATCTGCCGTCCGTAATGCCAATGCATCCGTTCAAGGTATTGGCTGCCGTACGACGGCTGATACGCTTCAAGGTCCAATTCATCCATCCAGGAGAGGTTTGTTCCGTAATCCTCCATTTTTTTCGGTATTTCCAAATTGAGTATGCTGTCGAACATGACATAGGGTCGACCGATGATAACGATGTTCATTTCTTTGGTGCTGTCTGTGTCGGAATCCGCGGCAGGATAACCGTTTCGGACTCCCTCCCTTACACTCCCAAGGGAATGTTTCCACTCTTTCTGCCGGTTTCGAAACGTTTCATATGCTTCCGAAAAACTGTTGGATATCGCCTCTCTCGTTATCGCGGGAATTTTCGATGAGAATGCGTTGTACAGATTTTCAGTTATCTGTTCCATAGAATCGGAATTCAAAGACAGAATGGGGGTTATCATCTTGGATTCCAGATCAATCGAGGTCAACTTGCTCATCAGCGAGGGCAGATATTGAGAGTAGTAGCAAAAATAGCGTTCGGTCACCTTCTTTTTAAAGAGGGGTGAATCCTGGTCCGGATTTTCTTCGTTGACCATCGCCGGAACAAAAAGAAAATCCGCCTCGGTTTCTTCCAAATCGGCGATATAACCGTGGGAGAGAATCATAGGGGCACAGAAATCGGAATTGACGATCTTCTTCCCCTTTGCCATGGCCTTTGTCGAGGGATGAGAGTGGATAACATTCAGTCCCATGTTATTGAGGAACCGTGTCCAAAGAGGCGCGTATTCTACATTGTAGAGAACATGGGGGAGAGCGACGGTTACCGATTGAAGATTGCCGTCGATTGCTCCGTCATTGTCCTGTCGATGAAAGAGCGGTGCCATGATTTCGGCGAACCGTTTCTCCGGACCACTCGGTTCGCTTTTTTTCGGCGCCCTCTCTTCGTATTCTTTTCCGCATTTCATACCCCAACCGACATACCGTCCGTCCTTTTCTACGATCGTAAGAAGACAGCGGTTCGAGCAGCGGTCACATATTTCTTCGTGCATGGTAAACGCGTCGAAGTTCCAGCGAAAGGAGGAGTGTTCGGCTGTCTCGGGGGCCGTGAGTGCTCTTTCTTCAAACCACAGGAGAGCGGACCCGAGCGCGCCGGTCAAATGACAGAGAGGAGAGACATGGATCGGTTTTTCCAGGAGGTTCTCGAAGGCGGCCACCAAGGCCCTGTTTCTCGCGGTGGCGCCCTGGAACACGATGTAATCCCCTAAGGGGCTCTTGTTGACTACCTTGGCGATATAGTTATCACGCACCGAATTCAAAACCGCTCCGGCGAGTGAAGCCACCGACCAGCCTTCGCTCATAAGCTCGGATAAATCACGCTCCATGTAAACGGTGCATCGGTCGCTGGTGTACGGGGCCTCCTGTTGCATTGCTGCTGAGGCAAACTCTTCGAGGGAGAGTCCCAAACGTTTCGCCTGCTCTTCGATAAAACTGCCCGTTCCGGCCGCGCAGACATAATTCATGGTGGAATAATAGACATCACCCCCCCGAACACGGGTAAACTTGGAATCCTGACCGCCTATTTCCACAATTGTGTCTGCTTTCGGGTGAAGTTCAACGGCAGCCTTCGCGTGGGCGGTAATTTCGTTGACATGAAAATCCGCTTGGAACAACTCTCTGATCATCTTCCGCCCGGAACCTGTGGTAACCACACCGATGACTTTTGTACCGATATCGCTGCCCAGATGGTTTTCGGCCTCTCGAAGAAGGGAGCGGACCGCGTCGATCGGGTTGCCCCGGGTCCGGGTGTAAAAACCGCCCATGAGCTCTTTTTCTTCCGTCAGAATGACCGCTTTCGTACTGGTGGAACCGATATCGATCCCCATCACCGCCTTTTTTACACCGGCGGGCGGCTGCTTCGGCAGGAGGACCTCCATCTCCGGCGTTTCTTCAATGGTAAAGTCGCTGAAATCGGGATAATCGGAGAGCGCAAGGCGGAGTTTGTCTCTTTTGCTCCGCCCCTTTTCTCCTTCCGCGAAAAGCTCGTCGACATCTATCGATGAACGGCTGCCCAAAAGGGCTGCGCCGATCGCTCCCGTTACATGGGAAGCCGTCGGCACCACTACCTTTTTCCCTGTAATACGGCCTATGGTGTCGGTTATCTTTTTGTTACGAGAGACGCCGCCGACAACCGCTACCGGCCCAAAGAGTTCTCTTCCTTTTACAAGAAAATCCAGAATACTGCGTGCTATTCCTTCACTCAGACCGGCACAAACTGCCTCCAGGCTGTAACCTTCCTGCATCGCGTGGATAATATCGGTTTTGGCGAAAACCGCGCATCTGGTGGCGATGGAGGGGCTTTTACCGCTGAAATCGGAAGCCTTTTGGGCCAGTTCGCCTGCCGTGATGGACAACCTCTCGGCCTGCTGTTCTATAAAGGAGCCGGTCCCGGAGGCACAGGGCGGGTTTAACGAATGTTCTATATAGTCTCCCTTTTCATCAAACAGGATGAGGGAGAAGGTCTCCCCTCCGATCGCGAAAACGTTTCGCGATTCGGGCAGGAGGAACCGGACCCCTTCGATGAGGGAGAGAGTATTATCGAGGGTTTCGTCGCCTAACAGTGCAATATTGCCCGTTATGCCGGCCGTATCGTAGTGTGCGAACTCCTTTTCGGCGAGAACGGTTGTAAGGACATCTCGAACATTGCCCTTATGCTCGATATAACGTGTCGCGATGACGGCGTTTGCCGCGGACTGCTCCCTCAGGGATTTTTCATCCGCGGACGATGCGTTCGAGTTATCCTCAATGAGGGCTGCCTTCAGATAGAGCGATCCTATATCAATTCCAAGCCGTTTCACCGTATTACTCCTCTTTCGCGATTAACCGCATACAATTAACTTTTTTGTGCTTTCTGAATTTTCGCCCAGCTGTCTTTCAAAGAGACCGCTCGATTAAAAACAAGATTGTCGGGAGATGAATCTTTCGGGTCCTCCCGGAAATAGCCTTGCCGCAAGAATTGATAACAGGTGCCGGGCTCCGCTTCGCACAACGAAGGTTCTACCTTGCACCCCTTGATAACGGTAAGTGACTGGGGGTTCAAATACTCCTCTATTTCTTCAGGTCTCAGCGCTCCGGGGTCTTCGGTCGTAAAAAGATGGTCATAAAGGCGTACTTCGGCATCGATGCTGTGAGCGGCGGAAACCCAATGAGACGTCCCTTTTACCTTTCTGCCGTCCTCCGACCATCCTCCTTTTGTCGCGGGATCGTAGGTCACGTGTACCTCGTGTACGGCACCTGAGTCGTCCTTCACCACATCGGTACAGGTCACGTAATAGGCGTGTTTCAGGCGGACTTCTCTTCCCGGAGCAAGTCTGAAATATTTTTTAGGCGGATCTTCTTTGAAATCATCCTCTTCGATATATATTTCTTTCGAAAACGGTACTGTCCGAGTGCCCATCGAAGCATCTTCCGGATTATTGTCCGCTTCCAGCCACTCAACCTGATCGTCGGGATAGTTGTCGATTATTACTTTAAGCGGCCGCAATACACCCATCACCCTCGGCGAGCGCTTGTTGAGATCTTCACGGAGGCAATGTTCCAACAGGGCTATATCCACAACACTGGCCGCTTTCGCCACTCCGATGCGGTCCGAGAAAAGCCGAATTGCCTCCGGCGTGTATCCTCGTCGTCTGAGACCCGAAATGGTCGGCATTCGCGGGTCGTCCCAGC
>CAZJBZ010000279.1:3936-6390 GCA_964543975.1 uncultured Spirochaetales bacterium | reverse complement strand
CTACCGTGCTTCTCGCTGTGAAAGAGGGTTGTTGGCAGTGGCCGGCCTCGGTTTCTCCGGTTGTCGGAGTAAACGTATTTTTACAAACTACTGTTTACCTCCGACCTTGGTTGGGATGTTTGGGTGCGATCTTTATATGTTTTTCTTTCTTGAAAAGTTCTTGGTTGTCTTTGCCCTGGTTGAGCTGAGATTGGGTCAAAACTTTTAGACTCTTGTTGGATTTCGATTTTCCGTTCCGAGCATTTTTACTCATTGTTCGCCCCCTTATCTTTAATATAATACAGAAGAGGAAAAGGTTACAAATTTTATGAGACATTTCTTTTATAATTTTACGTGCTGAAGCGGATATGGAGAATATCACCGTCTTGGACGATGTAGTTTTTCCCTTCCAAACGGAACAACCCTCGTGCCCGCACTTCTTTTTCCGAGCCTGATGAGAGAAGCTCTTCGTAGGTAAAGCATTCGGCACGGATAAAACCTCTTTCCAGATCGGAATGGATTTCTCCGGCCGCCTCTACCGCGGTCGTCCCTTTCGTGATGGTCCAGGCGCGCACCTCATCTTCACCGACGGTGAAAAAAGAGATGTACCCCAAAAGGTCATAGGCGGTCCGGATAAGCCGCTGTCGTGCCGAATCGGTAATCCCCAAATCTTCCATGAAAGAGAAAGCTTCTTCCTCATCGAGAACACTTAATTCCATTTCGAACTTTCCGGCGAATTCGATTGCTTTATGGGTTTTTTTGACAGCTGAGAGCACCTCCTCATTTTGGCCGTAGTTGTTCTCATCGGAATTGAGTACGACCAAGATCGGTTTAAGACTCAGGAACTGAAATCCTGTTATCATTTTCTGTTCTTCGTCGGACAGTTCAAACAAGCGAAGAGGATTTCCTTCATCGAGGTGCGGTTTCAGCCGGTTTAATAGTTTTTGTTCTTTAAGCAGGTCGGGAGTTTTTTTCCCCCTCTGTAAATCCGATTCTATTCTTTCAAGCCGGCGCTCCACGATAATCAAGTCCGAGAGGACCAGTTCTGTTTCCACCGTTTCCAAATCGGTCACAGGCTGCGCTGGGCCTTCCACAGCGTCTATGGTGGGATCTTCAAAATTACGCAGGACAAGGACCAACGCCTCAACTGTTTTAATCAATCCCATCGCGGTGCCGGAAAATAATCCGTCTTGAGCGGAACCCGAACTCAACCCTACGAAGTCTATGAATTCCACCGTCGCGTAGATGGTTTTTTTCGGCTGATACAGTTCGGAGAGTTTGTCAATCCGCTCATCCTCCACTTCGATTACGGCGAGGTTCGGTTCGACGGCGTTTGACGAGTAACCGGTCACCTCCGCGTTCGATTTTGTCAAAGCGTTGAAGATGGTTGTTTTTCCCGAATTGGGAAGACCTATAATGCCAATTTTCATTGTTATTCCTTCTCTTGACTGAAAGTATACACGGGTTTGTCTAAGAAACCGTCTTTTGATAGTAGAGAGTATCGAGAAAACGGCCGAATTTATAGCCTACTCTCGACAGTCGACCATGTTCTTCATAACCCTGTTTTCGAAAAAAGGCAATACTTTTGCTGTTTTCGGAGCTGATGATCGGTATCAGATTTTTTATTCCATTCTGTGTCGCTATCTCTTCTAAGTAGCGGAGAGCGACCGGGCCGCAGCCTCTGCCGATAAACTCGGGTTGAATGTAGAGGGTCACTTCCGCCGTAATTCTATATCCCTTTTTAGGATTAAAAGGGGAGAGTTTACAAAATCCGCAAAGATTGTTTTCACAGCGAATTGCGTACGGAAGGTACGGTCCTTCGTATCGAAAAAGGTTCTCGGCCATTTCTCTTTCAGTGAAAGGTTCCCAATCGTAGGTGGCGGTGGTGTTCAGAATGTAATAGTTGTAAAGCTCGGTAATAAGCGATACCTCTTTGTGTGCCAAAACAGATAGCGTGCATGAGTTGTTACGAGGCATCACTGTTTTCCTTTCGACCGAGTTAGAATTTGCTTCACTGCCGATTTGTATCGTTTTAGTGATTGAATACCTGAATCATTCACCGCGTAAACACCTCGAGAAACGCGATCGAACCAACCGTAGACGTTGTCTGAGAGAATGCGTTGGGTTTTGGTACCGGTGCCAAGTTCGCGGAGCTCTTTTGGTGAACGCGGTCCGTATGTCTTAAGCGAATGGGCTATATAGAGCGCGGACTGTCTATAGGAGTTCAATTTTTCTACGGTTGACGGAGAACCGGCCCTGTTAAACTCGGCGTATCTGCCGTCGATCTCTCGAATGATGGCCTCTCTTTTTTTGTTGGCCCGCTTATGATTATAGGTGCGCGGATGGAGAATAACCTCGACTTTTGTCTTTGTTTTCATGAAATTGACCGTTATCAGCCCGATCTCTAATCGACGGAGGAGTCGCTTAACTCCTCCTAAACGAGGAAGGCGGATCTTGTTTTCAGGAACCGGGACG
>CAZJBZ010000279.1:0-3926 GCA_964543975.1 uncultured Spirochaetales bacterium | reverse complement strand
TCATCTCCTTCCGATCTACCGCCTGTATAAGAAGAGAGACCGAGATGTTTTTCTTTAACTCTACAATGATAAGTTCGTTATCGTTAACGGCGACAATGTCGCAGTTGTTAACTTCGCAGCTGACACTGTACCCTTGGTGTTCCAAGTAGGTTACCAACGGGTTGTGGAGTGCCGCTTCATCGATCAGCCGCACTGTTGTCTTCCCCTTCGGCGCCCGCTTTTTTTCGCTTAAGCAGCGAGACAAGAAACAAACCGCAGCCTACCATGATAAAAACATCGGCGAAATTGAATATACCGGTGCGCAGATTACCGATTCCCATATTCATAAAATCGGTCACCTGCCCTTGAAAAATGACGCGGTCGATAAGGTTGCCGATACCACCGCCTGTCACAAAGGAGAGGGAAGTGATCTGCATAGTGGACAGGTTTTTATCTTTTATCATATAGACAAAAACAACGATTAAAACGCCCGAAGAGACCAGTACAAGAAGAATAAATCGCAGATACGGGGGCCACGATGCTCCTAAACTGAGGAAAGCGCCCTCATTCTCCACATAATGCAGAAGAAAAAAATCATTGATGACGGGGATGATCCCCTTCCCTTTGAGGACCGATCGTGCCGCGACTTTTGTCGATTGATCACACGCGACAGTGCTGAAGACGACAATAGAGATAATGAGCTTGTGTATCCATTTCATTGCGTTTATAATACCATAAACAGTAAAACGATGCAAAACAGTGGAGCGAGAGCATGGAAAGACCGAATATCATCCTTATCATCACCGATCAGCAGCGCTACGATACCATCCGTGCATTGGGATATCCCTATATGAATACTCCCAATCTGGACCGGCTGGTCCACGAGGGGGTATCCTTTACCAACAATTTCGTCACCGCAGCTTCCTGCGCGCCGGCACGGGCGAGTCTGTTTACCGGTTACTATCCCCACACGACGGGGATATTCAAAAACGCCGACTTATGGCGTCGTTCGTGGGTCGAGCGGTTAAACGAATCAGGATACCACTGTGTCAATATCGGAAAGATGCACACGTTCCCTTTTGAAACACCGTTGGGTTTTCATGAACGGTTTGTAGTTGAAAATAAAGACCGCTATTTGGAAGGGAGATATTTTTTCGACCGCTGGGACATGGCACTGCAGGCCCGGGGCTTGAAAAAACAGCAGCGTGAACTGTACAGAAAGCGTGGCGATTACGGGGAAAGATTGGGTGCGTTCGAGTGGGAATTGCCGGAACATACCCATTCCGATTTTTTTGTAGGAGATTTGACAACCTGGTGGCTCGACAACAAACCGAAGACGGCCCCGCTCTTTCTTCAGATCGGTTTTCCGGGACCCCACCCGCCCTATGATCCCGTTCCCGGATACATCGATCAATACATGGCGGCGGACATTCCACTTCCGGACACCACATCTGAACAGATAAACAACCTGTCGTCGGTACAGCGGGAGCTGATCGAACACAACACCGGCATCGATCACGATTCCATTGCGTGGAAAAAAACACCGACGCGGGAACAGTTGAAGCGATTGCGGGCCTACTACTTTGCCAATGTTACCATGATCGACGAAAAGATTGGACGGATCATGGACTCCCTCAAGCAAAACGGGTATCTGGAGAACTCGGTCATCATTTTTACCTCGGACCACGGTGATTGCCTCGGGGATTACGGGCATATCCAAAAATGGACCATGTACGATATTATCACCCGGACTCCGTTGATTGTATGGGGTCCTCGCTATTTTTCCGGAGGAAGACGGCGCGACGAGTTGTGTCAGCAGTTCGACATTGCGCCGGTTATTTTCGAACTGGCCGGCCTCGAACCGGACCAATCGTGGGAGGCACAGTCTCTCATGCCGCTTCTGCAACCCCGCGACGGTTCTACGGACAAGGAGGGCCCTGCAGGCGCCGCTTCCTCAGCCGCCGGCGGGAGGCGATACGTTTTTGCCGAACAAGCGAAGGACGGAATTCTTACCGGCACGGAAATGCTCACCATGGTGCGAGAACGTGATTGGAAACTGGTCCATTACGCGGAAGGCGAAGAAGGGGAACTCTACGATCTTGTTGCCGATCCTCAGGAAATGCAAAATCTATGGTGGTCTGGGAAGGACGAGCATAGATTGAAGAAGGAGGAACTCCTGCAGGTGCTTTTACAGTGGCATATTCAAAGCAGTAAAAAGACGGGTGGTTGGAAAGCCCCCTGGCGATAAACAGGGAACAGTCCCGATGAAAAAAATATTCGAAACTGTTCCCGTCGACCGCATTCCGCCTCGATCGTTCGGGGAAGCTTATTTTCTCCAGTTTTCAGGCCGGAGTGAACGAACGGCAGCGCCGGCGCGCCACATTTCCGAATCGTGCATCTCTTTTAACTCTTTTCCGAGGGTCTCCTGATAGTCGGTTGAACTGAGACTGTCGATTACCCGTTGGGTCTCATTACCGTCACGCACACTCTTATAGAGCTCTTTAAACACGGGATCGACGGCTTCACGGAATTTATGTCTCCAATCGAGAGCTCCCCTTTGGGCCGTCGCACTGCAGTTGGAGTACATCCAATCCATACCGTTTTCTCCGACTAACCGTATCAAACTTTGGGTCAGCTCTTCCACCGTTTCGTTGAAGGCCTCACTGGGCGAATGACCGTGTTCTCTAAGGACGTTATATTGAGATTCCATCACTCCCGCTAAGGCACCCATGAGAATACCGCGTTCGCCCGTTAAATCGCTGTAGACCTCATTTTCGAATGTCGTGGGGAAAAGATAACCCGAACCGATGGCGATTCCGACCGCCAAGGTCCGCTCATGAGCGTTTCCGGTATAATCTTGATGGATGGCATAACTGGAGTTGATGCCGCTGCCGTCCAAAAAGTTTTTTCTTACACTGGCACCTGACCCTTTGGGAGCAACCAGAATTACGTCGGTATTTTCAGGGGGTATGACACCTGTTCTCTCTTTATAAACGATAGAAAAACCGTGAGAAAAGTAGAGAGCATCTCCCTCTTTTAGATGGGGTTTTATGGTCGGCCACACCGTCCTCTGACCGGCATCCGAAATAAGGTACTGAATAATGGTCCCCCGTTCCGCGGCCTCTTCAATAGAGAAAAGGGTTTCTCCCGGTACCCATCCGTCGTTTATCGCCCGGTCCCAATCACGTTTGAAGTCCTTCGACTGGCCGATACTAACGTTGAATCCGTTGTCTTTCATATTAAGCGCCTGGGCAGGGCCTTGGACCCCGTAACCGATAACAACGATGGTTTCATCCTTCAGAACGTCACGGGCCTTTTCTAATGGAAACTCATCTCTTGTTACAACCTCTTCGGTAACTCCTCCGAAATCTATTTTTGCCATGGTACTACTCCTTACATAGTGGAACGTTCTCTTTATGGTAGGTATACCAAAAAGCGATCACTTTATAAAGTGTTTTATTTGGGATATACTGTTGCGAAATTTGCAACGTTCAGACACCGCCCAAAGCATCTTTCCTCAAGGAGTTTTTCTGTGGACCAGTATGGATTGCGTTTATTTCTAGAGCTGACCGAGTCTCTCCATTTCGGAAGGACCAGTAGGAGGTGCAACATCAGCCCTTCCGCTTTAAGCCGCACTATTCAACGGCTCGAAGAGGAGGTCGGGGAGACGCTTTTCCTGCGTGATAATCGGACCGTGACCCTGACTCGGGCAGGTGTGCTGTTTCGGGAATACGCCATTCAAACCCTCGATAAATGGGAAGAATTAAAAGAACAGCTGCGCTATGAGGAAACTAACCTTCAAGGAGAGATCAGTCTCTACTGTTCGGTGACCGCCTGTTACAGCATTCTACCGAAAATCATTCGACAATTCAGTGAAAGCCATCCGGGCATTCATCTCAAGATTCAGACCGGAGACGCCGCGAGCGCGACAAAGCGGGTAACTGACA
>CAZJBZ010000278.1:0-6410 GCA_964543975.1 uncultured Spirochaetales bacterium | reverse complement strand
TCCATGACCGTGTTGAGGGCCCTTTCTCACAACCGCCGTCCGAACGGATTTTCCGTATTGAGCAATGTCTCCGCCTCATCCACGATTAATACGGCCCCGCCATCCCTATTACTCCGTTACTATATCGATAGAGGTTTCCTTCTCAGTGGAGAGCGTCACTGACCTGTCTAAGAGTGAGTAGGGATGCCGATGCTATAAAGCCTATTTAGTATATAAAAACAAACGCAGCCGACATGCTCAAACGAGTAAATGAAACCAATACCCGCTGATCATCACCCAGGATGGCGAGGCAAAAGCAGTGCTCCTTGATACAGAAACGTATCAATCGATGGTGAATAGTATAGGAATACTAAAACTATTGGCTTAAAAGTGAACAAGAGATTGAAGCAGGCACTGTAGAGGAGCTAACATTGTTGCAGACGGCGGGATAACAAGTCGTCTGATAAGTCGTGAGTCGTATGATTCAAAATCATTAGAAGGAAAATAGTACCGTTACGGTTCCAACACGACCTTGACCGCGTTGTGTAATAATCTTTTTTTGTGGGGGGTGAACAGTGATGGGACCACCTAAAAATATGCGTGCTCTTGATGTAATCCTCTATTTAACATAGTGTAATCAATAAGGACGGCTTTTGAAGTTCAGTGAATTGGTACAATTACTGGAAAAGAATGGATTCAGATTGATTAAGGAAAAAGGTTCGGTGCGCTATTATAGTAAGAAAGGTTGGAGTAATGTTATTAGGGTTGATTACCATGGCCCGAAAGAAGTGCCAAAAGGTACTTGTATGCATGTACTGAAATCAGCGGGTATTAGGCAGAAATGATAGAAATCAATTACTCATTAATAATCGAGGCAACGGAAGAACCCGATTTTTTTGGATTTTATTCCCCCGATGTTGAAGGATTCTCTGGCATTGGACATTCAATTGAAGACTGCATTTATCAGGCAAAGTGGGGTCTCATTGAACACATTAAGCTCTTAAAAGAACAAGGATTACCAGTGCCTCAAGAAAACAAGAATCCGAAAATTATCATTCAGAACGAGTCCACTTCGGCTGCTTGATATATTGTTACAGGCCATCTCATCATAACTACGCTGAGAGGAGAAACGATCGCTCTTGTTATGCCTCCTAAGCCGGAGGAGAGAAAACAGGATTGGATCGGGCCCGCAGAAGACCTTACCAATAAAATTTAGAGACGCAACTGCTGCGCTAACAATTATTTAGGACCGTTTGGAACTGCACGAAAGACCAACCTGGACCATTCTATAGATAAGATACGCCGGGATTTTACGGTTCCAACACGACCTTGACCGCGTCGTCAATGCGGTTGCGCATGATCTCGATCCCCTTGGCAAAATCGGCGAGGGGCAGACGGTGGGTGATCATCGGTGCGGCGGTCACCAGTCCCCGTTCATGCAGGCTGATCGCTTCACCCCACATAGACGGGGCGCCTAAGCTGCCGTAGATAGAAATGTTGTTGATAACGAGTGGATCGAAATCCACCTGACACCGCTCGCCGGCGAAGAGTCCCGTCATGCCGATCCGCGCCCGGGGGGCCAGGATCGAAACAATTGCGTCCCACACACTCGGTTTTCCGACCGCTTCCAAGACCACATCGATCATATGGCCGTTCGTCTCTTCCTTTATCCGGTCCACAAGGTTTTCCGCCTTGCTGTTGATGACGGCGTCCGCTCCAAGTTGCCGACCGATGGCCAACCGGGCAGGGTTGGTCCCGATTAGGATTACCTTCCGGGCGCCGTACGCCTTGGCGGTTTGGAGAGCGAAAAGGCCGATCGGTCCCGGACCGAACACGGCCACATAATCGGCGGGACTTACTCCGGTTATCTTTGTCGGGGCAAGTGCGATGCCGGTCGGTTCGATGAAGGAGGCTTCATCGTATTTCATCGCGTTACACTTGTGGAGGAACAGCTTGGGGAACGCTATTAATTCCGCCATTCCTCCCTGGCGGTTCAGGATTCCCGTTTCAGTTCTGTTCGGACATTGGTTGTACCACCCTTTTTTGCAGTATTCACAGTGAAGGCAGCCGACGGAACACTCTCCGGTGACCCTGTCACCGGGTCGGAATTCGTCAACCTCCTCCCCTACGGCGATAACTTCACCCGACCATTCATGTCCGGGAACGACCGGCAACTTCGCCATCCCGCTTGTCAGATAGAACATCGTCCCGTCGTACAGTTCCAAATCGGTACCGCAGAGGGCCGCGGCTTTTACACGGATGAGAACTTCGTCCGGCCCGTATTTCGGGTCCGGTATCTCTTCATACCGTGCGTCATGTTTTCCGTGGATTTGAATGGCTTTCATTGTTGTCTCCTTCCGGTGTTTCGCCTCTTCAAGTGGGCGAAAGGATGTAATAGGCAGTCCGGCAAACCTCTCCTTGCCGTCCGACGCTCATTGTACAACATAGCCGATATGGCCTACACGCCGCAATACGCGGTAAACCCTCCGTCGACCGGTATGATTGCTCCGGTGACGAAAGAAGACGCGTCACTTGCCAGCCAGAGTGCTGCTCCCGCAATCTCCTTCGGGTCCCCGTATCGCGCCATCGGCACCTGCTCGATTATCCGTCCCCCGCGGGGGGTTGATTCACCTGTTTTTTCATCGATAAGGAGAAACCTGTTTTGTTCGGTAAGCATGAAACCCGGTGCAATGGCGTTGACCCGGATATTCGGTGAGTAGGTTTGCGCCATGTGTACGGCAAGCCACTGGGTGAAACTGTTGGCAGCAGCCTTTCCGTTGGAGTAGGTAAGCGATCTGGACAGCGGTTCAAACCCGGCAACAGAAGTTATGTTAATGATCACCCCTTCTCCCTTCTCCTTGAAAAGTGAACCGACCACTTGGGATGGAAGGACCGCGCTGAAGTAGTTCAGCCGCATCACCTGTTCCATGTCCTTGAAGTTCAGGTCGAAGAAACTTTGCTCATCAGTTGTGGTGGTCTCCTTTCTGCTCCCTCCGGCGCCGTTTACCAACACGTCTATCGTGGAAAAACGTTCTACCGTTTCTTCAGCTGCGGCCCGGACCGAATCGAGGTCGGTTACATCGCATTGTACCGCGATGATTTGTCCGTCTGTTGCACCGCTGCGATCCGATTCTTTGATCCGCCCGGCTTTGGCTTCCGCTGCTTCCAAAGAGATATCCAATATGGCGATATTCATGCCGCAGGTGTAGTATGCTTTGGCGATTTCACCGCAAATGGCGCCGCCGCCGCCGGTGATGAGGGCGGTCTTTCCTTCAAGATGATGGTTCATGTGTACAGTATAGTGAAACTATTTGTTAAGTCAAGCTGAACCTGAAAACAAAATGTGTACAAAATTGGCAAATACAGGCTGATGCATAAGTTTATTAAAAAATATTGTTGACAAAAGAAAATTTCAGGAGTTATAATGTTTCGATATTGTATATAAAACCACGGACAAACTGATACGAAGAAAGTACCTTTTCAGATTACTTATAAGATGGTTGACGGAGAACCGAAGATCGTATCATTGAGATTGGATGATAAAGAGATTAATCCATAATACCTATTTCCCAAAGGAGTTAGCTATGAAACTGAAAGACAAGATTGCTATCGTAACCGGCGGAGGGTCCGGCATCGGAAAGGCCATTGCGCTAATGTTCGCTCAGGAAGGTGCAAAAATTGTTCTTTCGGGCCGACGTGTGGAGAAAATCAACGAAGTAGCGGAACAGATTAAATCCTCCGGAGGCGATGCGCTGCCCGTGCAGGGAGACATGGGATGCTCCGATGATGTTAAGAAAATGGTCAAAAGCGCAATCGATACGTACGGGCATATCGATATTCTCGTTAATAATGTCGCGGTCATTCATCAAGCCAAGGTTGTGGACACAACTGAAGAAGATTGGGACCGTGTTATACGAAATAATCTAAAAAGCTGTTTTCTCTGCTCCAAAGAGGTAGCAAAACATTTGATTGAGAGAAACCGGGGCGGAAAAATTGTAAACATCTCTTCAATCCATGCCGTACTCTCGGAACCTTCATGCTGCATCTATACGGCGGCGAAGGGTGGAATGGAAGCGTTCAGCAGAACGTTGGCTACCGAATTGGCGCCGTATAAGATCAACGTGAATTATCTGGAGCCGGGAGCTACCTATACCGAACTGACGACCCCGATGTATACCGAAGCCGTCACGAAAGCGCTTTTTACAAGGATACCGATGCAGGAAATTGCACAGCCGGAATGGATAGCGAGCGGGGCATTATTCCTGGCCTCGGATGACTCCCGATACATGACCGGACAAGGGATTACGATTGACGGCGGTTATGTAATGGACGGAAGTTTACCGGGTGCCGCCTATTGGGAGGATTAGGTCATTGATTAACGAGCAGCGTATTAAATCAGTTAAAAATGCGATGGAGAAATCCGGCTTAGATGCCGTGGTGTGCAGACTGCCGGAAAATGTTCTGCTTTTAAGCGGATATTGGCCGTTGTGCGGAATGAGTTACCTGGTCTTTCCTCGTGAAGGAGAGCCGGTCTGTGTTGTTCCGCATACCGAAGAAAGCGAAGCCGCAGCAGATCTCGACGGTGTACGATGTTTGACATACAGATTTGGTGTCATCGATGCCGGTGATCCGGTGGAAGCAATTAAAAATCATTTGCAGTCAATTGGTAAGAACATAAAACGGAAAAAAATTGGCTATGAAGGAACGTTTGAAGCGGTAGCACCTCCGTGGAATGCGGCTGAACCGGCCGTGCCTTCCGGTGCATATATTGCAGTGCTGGAGAGTGTATTCGGTAAGGAGAATCTGGTCGATGCAAGTGCACTGTTGGACGCGCAAAAATCGGTAAAGACAGACCATGATATAGAAAAAATAAAAATCGCCAACGAGATAGCGAATATAGGGCTGAAGAAATTTCTCGACTCCGTTGAAGCCGGAATAAGCGGTGTGGAACTGGTCTCCGAAGTAGAATACGCCATAATGAGAGAAGGTACGGGATATAAAGGGGCAAAGCGTGTCAGGGCGTTTGCCCAAGTGTCTACAGGACCGGATGAAACGGTAATCGGGTACCGGCCCATGGAGATATCGACGCGAAGGAAAATGAATGAAGGCGAAATCGCATTACTCGAACTGGCTGTTGCGGCCGACGGATACTGGTCCGATCGTACTCGGCCGAAGGTCGCGGGAAGGACGACTGAGAAGCAGAATGAATTGTTCAATGTAATAAAGAAAGCGAGCAAGGCGGTCCTGTCCAGTTTGAAACCCGGTATGAGCGCGGGCGAAGCGGATGAAATTGCACGGAGTGTTATTCGTGAAACCGGTTTTGAAAGCAATTTTGTCCACATTACCGGACACGGCGTTGGTTTTCGTTACCATGATCCAGCCCCGTTTCTGGCCCCCGGTAATGATCAGATTCTAAAATCCGGAATGGTCCACACGCTCGAACCGGGTGTTTATGTAAACGGGATCGGAGGAATCCGTATAGAAGATAATGTCGTCATTACCAAAACAGGAGGTGAGATTTTAGCAACGTTGGAAAGCTCCTTGTAATTTCTGCAATTGCCTTATATCTTTATTTTGAAAGATGCTCTATTGTTAAGATAGGGAAAGTTGATATTGTTAAATGAATACAATTTATACGACATTATTCGATAGAATCATTTCAGCAGAATATCCGCCGGATACGCGATTGAAGGAAGAGATTCTGGCGGATGAGTTTAAAGTTAGCAGGACTCCTGTGAGAGAAGCTTTGCGTTTGTTGGCCCAGGATGGTTTAGTCGATATTTCTCCTAAAAAAGGAGCACGAGTACTTGGTTTTACCGTTGATGATATAGAAGAAATTTACGAAATTAGGAATGCTTTAGAACAGTTAGCGTTAAAGCAGGCAATAACCAAGCTGAGCATTCAAGCCTTAAGTGACATCAGATCGGAGTATCAAACATTAAAAGATACGAGTGATATAATAGCGTACACCGAACTGGATGTGAAATTGCACGATTATATAATACAATCAAGCGGAAGAAGACGGTTGATTGCCGATCTTAGTCAGCTCTATAGATTATTAAAACATTTGCGTGAGCTGAGTTTCGATAAAGAAGATATCCGAAACAGGGCAACACACGAGCATCTCTCTTTAATCGATGCATTGTTTACACGAAACCTGTCTCTTGCGCAGAAAATTCTTGAAGAACATATACACAATAGTAAAATAAATGCCGTTTCTCTGATTGTAAAGAATGGCGAGATTCTTTTTCAATAATTATTATAAAAATAAGATTTGACGAGGAGATTACAAATTATGAGTCCTGCACACAATTATTCAAACATTCGAGGGTTTAATTATCAGCCCAGCTTCGGAAGCACCAGTTTCGAGAACTGGCTCTACTATAAACCGGAAATTGCCGAATTGGAGCTGCGTCGCGGAAAGGAGTTTT
>CAZJBZ010000277.1:3405-6415 GCA_964543975.1 uncultured Spirochaetales bacterium | reverse complement strand
AGGCAAAGCCTAACTGTGACCACCACCAAAGGTGGTGGCTTTTGCTTTAGTCAATTGGAAAAAAGCGATTATCGCATCTCGAGCCCGATTAAACAATGTAAATAACAGGCGAAATCACCGATATCCAGTCTATTGCTTCCAAGTTCAACATGCCAGGACACATCCTCTCCTCTTTTCTTCATATTGCGGGCAAGTGCATTACATGCGGAGATAAAAGCGTTGTGAGTAGTAGTTCTGAGTTGATCTTTTTCCTTTCGCACATCCAATGGCAAAAATGCCCATTCCGTGCGTATTTCTGCATATCTAACGGCCAAAGTAAGTACATCCTGCTTTAATTCTTCCAGTTTCGTCTTCTTTATCATCTTATATATTTTTGCAGCTTTATTTATATCCATACGGCTCTCGTATCCTTTCTGATATGTTATACTTACTATTATTAGTGGGGAAAAACGATAAAAGAGAGAAAAAAGCCCTCTTTCGGAGTTTATTACCTGTAAGGGTGCTTAGTTTTCTCCTCGGTCTTCAAACCCCTCCTATTGAGTGTTGACCTTTTTACTGTATCCTATCGTGCGGTATTATTCAAATACAAATAATTAGCCGCGGACCACTTTCGGTGCGATTTTCGCCATAATATCAGGAGGTCGCTTTATTGAGGCACAATCAGGTAACTATCCCTATCTGTTAAAGAACGAGGAGAGGAGTATCCCGCTTCAATTGAAAAATGCTGAAAACTATTTAGGGAAGACAGTCTCTGTAACCGTAGAATATACCGGTAACGGACGCAAATTCGAAATCATATCGATAGAACCCCTATTCCGATGAAACCGGAAGGCATAACCACAAGCACGGGTAAGACGAAATACCATATAACTCTTCGGTAGTGAAATTTACCCGCTTTCTCTCTTTTTCCCTCTAAATACAAGTAGAGGAAAGATCGTTATACAGGTATCACCGACAAAATGAAATAACAAGGAGGAGCGACCATGAGTATGGTAGTAACGGTAAGTGTAGAAGTAAAGGATTATAACCTGCTTAAAAAAACATTGGGTAAAATGAATTACCGTCTTATTGAAGAGGAGGGTACAGATACGACATCGCTGTATGACTCATCGATAGAATACTGTGGCATTGTGACGGATAAAACGGGAATACAACTCTGTTACATACAGAAAGAGCAGTCCCGGTATCGATTAGCAGCATTATCCTACGAAGCCTCTCCTAAAGCGGGGAAGGCCAGGAACAAAAAGATGCTTAACTCCATTCTACAGCACTATGCCTATCAGGAGGTAATGGAGACCGCGCGCCGAAACGGCTGGACAACCATTAACACAAAGCAGACGGACGGTACGATAAGAATACGATTGGCAGTATAAGGATAAGGAGGAATAAAATGCGGGAGATAGAAATAGTTATTGATGATGATGGTACTTCACAGGTAGATGTTAAAGGAGTTCGGGGGCCGACCTGTGCTGTCCTTATGAAAAAACTGGTCGATTCTCTGGGAAGCATACGGCATGAAGAAAAAAAATCTGCTTATCATCAGGAGACTTCAATTCATCAGGATATCGAATCGTACCATTCATAATTATAGTAAAGAAGGGTTGGCATGGAGAGCAGACAAATAACACTCACCTATATGGTTTACGGTGATACGGCGGGCAACGGTTTTTGCTCTCCTCTGCGTATTCACTATATACGCTTTCAGGAACGGATTGCACTCTTCATTGGCGAGTTGTGCTTTAAAAACGGCGAACAAACGATAAAGGCATTACGTATGTTTGATGATGTATTGCTACAACAATACAGACATGGCGCCGAGGGCGATTTCAAGACCGATCCGTTTCTTTCTTCAATAATACTATCGATTATTGAGGGAATAAAAACAATGTTGGTACATGAAGGTATGGATATTGTCATAGGGCTGGACATCGAATCACCGGCGGAACCGCGATTTACGAAAATGGTACTGCAGTCGCTCAACAACAAACAGGTCGAACTTACCTTTGATGGTCCGAGTCTGGCCCATTTAGGCTTGTATTTTTTAAAAGCTAAACAGTGCGGTTTGGCATATTGGTTTTTTTCAAAATCACTCCGATTGCAACCAGGCAGTACGATTGCGGAAAAGATCGATTATGAAAAACGAATTTTATTACGACTTGTGACCACCTCTATCTACGCAATTAAAAGTGGGGGCCGAGTAACACCTGAATTGGTGATGCTTATAGCCGCCGTTCGAGGAACAAAATTTGCACAAGGTTTGATTACACAAAAGGAAACAGCTTCGTCTGATTTTCATGAAAAATTGAAGCAGCGGGAATCTACAATCTCCGGTTTAACGGAACAGTTGCCGGTAGTCAATATGAGGAGATTAGTGCATGTTATCTAAAACATTACATAATTACATACAATCCCAAACCCCGCTTCTCTATCTCATCGGTACGGAGGAGAAGCGGTACACCACTATGGTAAAAAAGAAGGGCCATACCGTTTTTACATGGACGGCGACCGACGGTCTTTCAAGCACCAAGGATGAAGATTTGGACATGCCCGTCAACATTTTAAAACACATTAAAAGTGCCGCTTCTCCCGACGGAGTCTATTTTCTCTTTGACTTTCACCATTACTTCGATAATCCTATGGTGGTCCGATATCTTCGTGATGCTGTACGGATACTCGGTACCGAGGGCGGAAAAACTATCATCATTACCGCTCCCGTAAAAGAAATACCGCAGGATATAGAAAAGGAGTGCGCGGTCCTTGAAGCTCCTCTGCCTACTGCCAAAGAAATATACAATTTCCTCTCCGCGACTGTTTCTAAAATGCTGCGGGCGGGAATGATCACTAAAGCATTCTCAAATCAAACTGAGATAAAAGCAGCCATAATGAACTTGAAAGGACTGACCCTTACGCAAGTCGATCAGGTACTCTCTCAAAGCATAACGGAAAAGGGGAAAATTGATCCGGATTTCATCCTGCAGAGAAAAATCCGGGCCTTTGATTCTTCTCAGTT
>CAZJBZ010000277.1:0-3395 GCA_964543975.1 uncultured Spirochaetales bacterium | reverse complement strand
ATTAGTACGGATGATGTTCGCGGATTAAACGATGTAGGCGGAATGGATGTTCTAAAAAAGTGGCTTACCATGAGAAAACCTGTCTTCACCCAAAGGCCGTTAAAGGAAACGATGACAGTCACGCTTTCCCAATACAATATTCCCTACCCCAAAGGCGTCCTCCTAACAGGGGTCCAAGGATGCGGGAAAAGCTACATCAGCAAAGCTATCGCGAAAGAATGGAATTTGCCGCTTCTGTGGTTGGATATGGGCTCAATTTTCAGCTCTCGAGTCGGTCGGTCGGAGGAGCAACTTCGAATGGCATTGAAAACCGCTGAAAGCATGGAACCATGCGTCGTGCTTGTTGATGAACTTGAAAAGGGGTTCGCCGGCATCCACTCTTCGGGGCTTACGGATGGGGGGACTTCTTCCCGGGTGGTCGGTTATTTTCTTTCATGGATGCAGGAACGCAATAACCGGATATTCATCGTTGCCACAACAAACGATGTCCAAACATTACCGCCCGAGATTATGCGGAAAGGCCGGTTTGACGAACTTTTCTTTGTTGATCTACCAACACATCAGGAATTGGAAGCTATCTTCTCCGTCCTTCTTCTCAAACACAATCTGCGCCATCTTATTACATACAAAAAAGAGTTTGCCAAACGCGCCGAAGGATTTTCAGGGACTGAAGTAAAACAGGTTATCATCAACGCCCTCTTTAAGGCGTACGCTGAACAGAGCCCGCCGGAGTATGAAAATATAATGGAAATGATCGCCGAAATTGTTCCGCTTTCGGTCACGAAAAAGGAAGAGATAGATGCTTTACGAAAATGGGCGGAAGGTGTATGCCTCACCGCCTCCCATCCTTCAGACCATGGACCCGATGAAGAGAACATCATCGATTTCAATAACGATAGACGGAGGGTTGGAAATGTCGAGTGATTTGATGACCAAAATACTCGATTCGGAACAACAATTTATAAAGGTTTTCGCGCCTCTTCTGCCTTCGAAGGGCCGAAACAGATTTTTTTTCCCATCCGAGATCAATGACCCTATAGACGCCCAAGGACCGCGTAACAGTCCTTCCATTGAAGATACCGATTGGGATTTCCTTTCTTTTCTCTTTGATGATGATTTGATACTTCCCCAACCGGACGAAGAGGCGTTATTACCACGGTTTTTTCGGTCCGTCGAAGCGGTACGTTTTTCGGATTACCAGTCGACATGCCCTGTCTGTTTTTCGGAACTTGGTCGACAGACTGAATGCTCGACATGCGGTACGCCGAACGATAACAAAAAGTTGAAACTGCGGTTTTCCGTACGACCTTACTGTCTGGGTAACAAATCGGCCCAAATCATGCATAAATGGGAAAAAATTGAGTTATATAAACTGCTGCGTTCAATACAACCAACAGGGATTACTAAAAAAGAGTGGAATGAAGGTATAATTCTTTATTACAACAACCAATCGTACATCATTATTCACAATAGTCAATGGTACCTTTATAAGCAGACCCAAAAACTGAGGCAAACAAAATCCCATTTCACATTGATACAAAGCCTTTGGAACATATGGAGGAAAGATGTCTTTAAACAATAAGGACCTAATCAATTACTATCGGTTCTGTCCGGTATCCACGGTAAATGGTCCCGGGAAACGTGCCGTTGTATGGGTGCAAGGCTGTACATTCAAGTGTCCCGGCTGTTATAACGGAGAAAGTTGGCCGTTCATAGAGAAAAATACGGCAAAACCGATGGAGCTTTTTTTAAAAGTACAGTCTATCCACGGCATCGAGGGGATAACATTCAGCGGAGGGGAACCTCTTCTTCAAGCCGGACCTCTTGGGAAATTGGCGGCGCACTGTCAAAAAGAGGGATTATCGGTCATGTGCTATACAGGATTTACCTGGGACGAACTCCACGTACGGCTCGACGATGATTTTAGCTGTTTGCTCGAACAGACGGACATTTTAATTACCGGACGATACAAGAAGGAGTTGCCGCCGGACAGAGTGTGGGTAGGCTCATCAAATCAACAAATACATTCTCTCACTAACCGATACAACTATCTATCAGATTCCTTGGAAACAAACAGAAAGGAGTTTGAAGTTATTCTCGGACCGGACGGGAAAATACTGGTAACCGGTTTTATTGAAGAGAAAGCTATTGCCATGTTCGAGAAAAAGTAATGGGACCTCCGTATCGATTAAAAACAATACAAGACATTTACCGCTTTGCGCCCTCCTCGACCCAGCTGAAACCATTCCCGGTAGATATGGTAATACGTCTGATCCACAACAGATTACCCTCTCCCATTCCCATCCCTCCCCTCCTCAAAAAGCTTCCGGAAAAGGCTGAGTTACCAGTTTACATGCTCAAGGACACGATAGCCAAGAAATATTACAATTTACCCCAAAACGGGTATCTTGAAGACACAACCGAATTACTCGAAAAACGAAGAACACACCTTCTCGATCTGAGCCTGAATGCGCCTGAAAAATACACGGATATGGTTTCGATACTCTATAAAGAAGCCGTAGCGGTAGATAAAGCGTTACCGATAAAATCGTATCACTCGACCCCTTCCGATACTTCTGAGGAATCGGTTATTGCACGATTTCTTGCACATGAGAAATTACACACACTCCAGACGCGATTTATGAAGATCTATATTAACACGCGGGGTTCACTAATTGAAAACTTTTTTTTTAACTATCTCCCTCGCGTCCTTGTTTATAGAAACGATGATTCTATATTAAATACCGCCTTACTCTCTACAATCGAAAAACTACCGGCTGATTCTTTTCAGCTGCTCGATATATTCCACGATTTGTACTGTATTAAACTATCCCGGTTTACGACAACTCTTTTTTCACCGACATTCCACACTTTTCTCTTACAATCGAAAGAAAAATACATTAAACTTTCTATGCCTGCAAATTTAAAAACGAATATTATCTCGCAATTAAACAACATCCGTTCTATTTCATCATTAGAACAGGCAGAGTCGCGTATTAGGACCTTTTCGGAAATATTTGGCGCGCAACTGACAACAGATACAAAGAAGCAATTTTTAAGTATAACGAATAACCTTTTTGAAAAAATCCGCACCTATTACTCTTTCTTCGACAGTCTCTTTTCAACATCCATGCTCTCAAAAATGCACGCCTTCTTCTCTTCGGTTTGTGTTCATAAAGATATAATAACAAAAAAGGTAACGACCGATACGATTCTCCACCTCTATCCTTGTAAAGATTATCACGACATACTGAAAGGGCATTATTCACTCGACTGTACAAAAGGGTTTCGTTTAGCAATAGAGCATATACAGAACAAACGGTTTTTTAATATTCGTATTTTCAAAGATGACTTATGGGTCGGCAACATTTATCTGCTCGACTATTCGAAAGAAC
>CAZJBZ010000276.1:0-6447 GCA_964543975.1 uncultured Spirochaetales bacterium | reverse complement strand
GTGGGGCGAGTTCGGCGGTTATAAACGGCCTGTTGCTCTCGAATACGAATGCGCGGCAATGGTTGCACACGGAGCGCGGTGCAGTATCGGGGACCAGCTCCATCCGAACGGTAAAATGGATGAAGAGACATACCGGACAATCGGCCCCGCCTATAAGAGGGTCTCTGAAATCGAAGAGTATGCAAAGGACGCGGTACCTGTCTCAGATATTGCGATTTTCTCCGCAGAAGCAAATGCCGCGGGATCAGCGGACCTTATGCAGCGGGACAACAAAAGCGACGACGGAGCGGCCCGCATGCTCCTCGAACTGCACCATATGTTCGATGTAATCGATATGGAAGAGGATTTTTCGAAATATCAGGTCATCATCTGTCCCGATACCATTACCCTGACACCTGAAACGGCAGCAAAAATGAAAGCGTATGTCGCCGGGGGCGGCAAACTGGTTCTTTCCGGCGCCTCAGGAATGAATCCGGAAGAAACCGCTTTTGCGATTGACCTGCCGGTAACCTACTCAGGAAGACGGAGCGACTTCAATCCCGACTATATTAAACCGATCGAGGGGCTGGACCCTGAGTTGGTGTCATCACCCTTCGTTGCCTACCAGCGGGCGTATGAAGTGAAGGCAGCGGAAAGCGGCGTCGGATCGTTTGGGACAGACACTGCCGAGGTTTTAGCCGCCGTGCACCTACCCTACTTCAACCGGAGTTACAAACAGTTCTGTTCGCATCAGCACACCCCGCCGAAAGCGGGACCGACCGACAGATACGACGCGGTTATTCGCTCCGGAAATATCATCTACTTCTCGCATCCCATTTTCACCGATTACTACAACACCGGGCAGCCGCTGTTAAAATATCTGTTCCGAGGCGCGCTAAACCTTCTTTTTCCCGAACCGCGGGTAGTGACCAATCTTCCATCCAACGGACGGCTTACGCTCATGAGACAACCGGAGAAGAACAGAACACTTCTCCATCTGTTGTACGCACAAACCCAGCTGCGGGGCAACGATCATACCCTGCCCAACGGACAAAGCCTCAAGATCGAGATTATCGAAGACGCGCTTCCCATTTACGGAATCACCTGCACGGTGAAAACGGACAAAGCTCCCCGGAAAGTGTATTTAGGTGCAAGCGGAAAGGAATTGGAGTTCAAGACCGAGAACGGCACGGTCACTTTTACAGTGGAAAAACTGTATATCCACGAAGTCGTGGTAATAGAATAGGAGGAAACTGATGTCACATCAAGACGGATGGGCCGCTATCAATTTAGAGATGCCGCCCCGTGTACCGCGGACCGAATACTCCGCCGAAAGCTATCACTGGCCGCTGATACGGAAAGTGACCGGTTTGGATGTTACGGAAAACAGCCCGGCGGAAGAGAAAAAGAAGGCGACACTCGAGTTTATGAAAAAGTGGCGGTACGACTTTTTCTGGAATATCCTCATCACTCATGAAGAGCTGGGTGAATATCAGACCAATATGGGACACGCCGAGTACGCTTCCGACGGGTCGGACCTTGATGAAGATATTCACCAGCTCTTTGATGATCCGGAGGATATTTTATCGTTTCAACCGATGGAAAGGCTGGGGAAAAAGGATAAAAATGAATTAACTCGACGATTCAACGAACACTACAGCACCTCCGTGGAGGAACATCCCGACGGAGTAAATATGACCGGGACATATATCTCGCTCATATCCGGCCTCTTGGCACTCTTCGGATGGGACACGATGCTTCTCGCCGCAGGAGTAGACCACAAGAGGTTCGGTGAATTGGCGACACGGTATACCGATTGGATGGTGCAGTACTACGAGGCGATCGCTGAAAGTGAGGCGCCGATCATCATGACCCATGATGATATCGTCTGGACCTCCGGGCCGTTCATCTCACCGGAATGGTATAGGAAATATCTCTTCCCCAATTACAAACGTCTTTTCGCGCCGATTAAAGAGGCGGGGAAAAAGATCGCGTACACCTCCGACGGGAATTACACCATGTTTGTCGACGATTTGGTGGATACCGGCATAGACGGTTTTATCTTTGAACCGATGACCGATCTGAAATATATAGCCGAAAATTACGGAAAGACCCATTTCTTTATCGGGAACGCGGACACCCGCATCCTCTTAAACGGTACGAAGGAAACAATCAAAGCGGAAGTGGAGCGGTGTATGAACATCGGAAAATCATGCCCCGGCTTT
Organism: uncultured Spirochaetales bacterium; assembly: GCA_964543975.1. Taxonomy (GTDB): domain Bacteria; phylum Spirochaetota; class Spirochaetia; order SPDA01; family CAZJBZ01; genus CAZJBZ01. The sequence goes on along the minus strand of CAZJBZ010000276.1, from coordinate 4,243 downwards.
TTCATGGCGGTCGGCAACCATATCCCCGCCAACACGCCGGTGGAAAACGCCCTCTATTACAATGAATGTTATGAGCGGCTGATGAAGAGGTAATCCAAATCGTTCTGTTGGTGGCTGTGTACCCCCTTCTGACATTGATTGCCGGTCTTCACATTTGAGAAATTTTATTTTTCGATGTCTTGATCAAATCGCTAAAAACCACTATCAATGAATTTTGGTTGTAATCAGTGAATACGAATACAGGGAAGGGGCCCGATAAAGCATGATGAGCAGCTACCAAGCAGTACCGAAAGAATACACACTCCATTTAGAGCCGGATTTGGAACAGTTCAGCTGTCCGGGATGGGTCTCCATCGATGTGGAAAAAGAGGAACCAGGCGATACGATTGTCCTTAACGCGGTAGCGTTGGAAATTTCGACGATAAGCGTGAAGCAGGGGACACAGGAGCACAAGACGGAGCTTCGGCTTAACGAGGAAAAGGAAGAACTCACCGTTCTTCTCGGAGGGGACCTTCGCGGCATGATGACCCTCCGGATCGGTTTTCGCGCTCGGATAAACGACGGTCTCGAAGGGTTCTACCGCAGTTCGTTTGTCCGTGACGGTAAAACGGAGTATGTCGCGACAACCCAGTTTGAGGAGAGCGACGCACGACGGGCCTTTCCCTGTTTTGATCATCCCAGTCTCAAAGCGGTCTTTAACGTCGAAATGGTAATTGATTCCCGTTACACGGCAATTTCCAACGCGATGACAGCGGAAACTATAGCGCAAGATGACGGAAGGCAATTAATACGGTTTAAACCCACTCCGAAAATGTCCTCCTACCTGCTCTTCTTCGGCGTAGGAGAATTCGATTATATTGAAGACAACCGGCAAGGTAAAAAACTTCGCGTGGCCGCGGTACCGGGCCGCGCGAAGTTCGGCCGTTTTGCAATCGACTGCTGTAAAAAGGCGCTCGATTACGGGGAGACGTATACCGGTATAGAATATCCGCTTGGGAAAATGGACCTTATCGCACTGACTGATTTCGCCTTCGGTGCGATGGAAAACTTCGGGGCCATCACCTTTCGGGAAAACCTTGCACTGTTGTTTCCGGGAAAAAGCTCACAAGCGGACATCGAACGAATAGCAAATGTGACCGCCCATGAAGTGGCCCATATGTGGTTCGGGGACTTGGTTTCGCCGTCCGCGTGGAAATACATCTGGTTGAATGAAAGCTATGCCACGCTCTTCACGACACTCATCATCGACTCTTACTTTCCGGAATGGAAAGAGGCCGACAAATTCGTCGCAAAGAGTATGAGCAGCACGATGGAGCGGGATTCACTCCCGTCGACCATCCCCATGGAACTGCCCGAGGACGGACCGGTCGCGATTACAACGGCGTCAGCACCCATCGTCTATGGGAAAGGGGCCGCGGTGTTAAAGATGCTTCAAAGCTATTTGGGGTCTGAACGGTTCCGAAAGGGGGTGCAGGCGTACCTTGCGGCGTACGCGTTCGATTGCGCGGATACCTCTCAATGCTGGCACGAGTTCGACCGTGTCCTCGAGGACGATATATCGGGGATCATGAACTCATGGATTTACCAAGCCGGCGTACCGGAAGTGGAATGCCGCCACGAGGAAAATCGGTTATTCCTTACCCAAAAACGGTTTTCCTATCTTCCGATTGAATCGGAACAAATCTGGAAAATACCGGTCACCTTAGAGTACCATCTTGCCGAAGGCGGAATAGACCGAAGCACCCTTCTTCTGGATAAAAAAGAAACCGTTGTCGAATTACCGGGGGAAGTAACATGCTATAAAGTAAACTTCCATCAATCGGGATACTATAGGGTATCGTACGGAGAGGACAACCTGCAGGCATTGGGGTCATTAATTAAAACGGGAGATTTTCATCCGACCGACCGTTTCGGTATCCAGGCGGATTTATGGGCCTCGGTAAAAGCCGGCAGGAAAAAAGTCAAAGACTATCTCGCCTCTATCGGTGATTTCTATGGAGATGAGACTGAGTTTCTGCCCCTCTCGGGGATCCTTCCTATTCTGGAGTTTATCCACCGATATCTACCACACCATCGGGAGACTGCGGCACAATTGATAACGGCATTAAGCAAACCGGTTTTACAACGCGTCGGCCGGGAACCGGACGATGATGAACCGACAACCGATACTTCGCTGCGCCGAACTGTCTTTGAAGCCCTCAGACAGATCGATGATTCCGAGACAATCGATTTCGCCTCTCGGCTTTGGGAAGAGTACACGGCAGGGGAAGAGGTGCATCCCGACCTCTTATCAGTTGCACTCTATACTGCAGCGGAGCGACACCCGGAAGCCGTCGATTATCTTTTAAAAGTATTCGAGAGGGACGATACCACCGAACCGGAGCGTATCGTCATATTGGAAGCATTGGGTCGAGTACGGGACAAGAAGGAATTGAAAAACGTACTCGATTACACTTTGAACAACGTCCCGCCGAAGAACCGCAGAATTCCGATCGTTGCCGCCTCATACAATCCGGAGTCGATTGATCAGCTTTGGAAGTGGTTTACCGGTAACAAGGCGGAGGTGGCGAAAATTCATCCTTACCATTATGGAATAATCGTAAACGCCGTACTACCTGCCGCCGGTGTAACAAACGCGGACACAATCGAAGCATACGCCAGGAAAGAACTAACCTCGGATGTCCCCGGCGTTAACGACTCCTTGGAAATGGCCATTGAAAACATGCGAATCATGAACCGGCTGATTCAATCCGGCTGACCGATTCTCGAACGATGAAACGTGACGGCAGCATTATTTTTTCGGGATACCCCGAATAATCCCCTGAAAGCCTGCGAAACATGATCTCCGTGATTTTCTTCCCCATCTCGATAACCGGCTGTTCTACCGCGTTTATTCCCGGACGATGCAATTGAAAAAACTCGGTATCATCAAAACTGACTATCGAAATATCGTCAGGAATTGTCAAACCGGCCTCTTTAACGGCCCGCAAAACGCCGGTAGTCATAACATGGTTCGCTATAAAAAGAGCCGAAGGCGGGTCCTCCAGTCTCAACATTCTTTTCGCGCCCACATAGCCGCTCTCTTCGAACCAATCGCCGATAAAAATATATTCATCGCGTATCGGTATGCCGTGCTCATGATGGGCGCTGCGGTAACCCTCATACCGTTCCTTGGCTTGACCGTATTCCGAAGGTCCGTTAATGACGGCGATTTTTGAATGGTTATTGTCTATACAGTACGAGACTGCCTGCCGCGCGGCATCTTTACTGTCTCCGCAGACAAAATCGGTGGAGATGTTCGGTACCTGTTCATTGAAAACAATGACCGGGACCTCTCTTCTTCGATATTCCTCCAAGATGGGTGTGGATACCGGTATTGGAGAATAGATGACTCCGTCTATATATCGGTCCAATAGAAACTCAAGTTTATGAACGAGTACTGTTTTATCCTGTTCATGCTGACAGATGATAAGATTGTAACCGTTTTGCGAAAAGATATTTTCTAATGTCTGCAGGATGCGGATGTGATAGACATCAAAGCTGCCGATGACCGCCCCAATCGTTAAAGTCCGTTTGGTTTTAAACGTCTTCGCCAGGAAGTTTTCTCTATAATCGAGCTCTTGAATCGCTTTTTCAATATGTAGCCGGTTGTTTTCCCGAACATGGTATCCGTTTAAAAACCGAGAAACCGTTCCCACCGCGACACCGGCCCTGCGGGCAACATCCGTTATCGTAGACGCCTTTTTCGATTGCTCCATCATCAAAATTGATCGGTGAAAAATTGTTCCGCCCCATTCCACGCCTCGATTATCCGGTCCTCGAAAGTAGTAGTAACGTTCGGAAAATCCATCTTTTTATCATGAACAGTTACGTGCCGTTTCATTCACGCAGCTCCTTTCAAACCGTTACTTGACCGTTGGAAGCGGTGTCATTTTCAATCCGATTACGGAGGCATTACGTATCGGTTTCGGTATCTTGATTGATAAACCTGCATCGACCTGACTCCAATCTAATTGATTACTCTTTCCCAGCAGTTCAATTTCAGTGTTCTCGGAAACTTTGAGCGATTTTATCGTAATAAAACCGTTTTCCGGAATAGTGAAGAGATAAACGTAGAGAACATTGTCCTTTCGGGTAAAACGGATGTGGATCTCTTCGCCGGTTGTTCCTTCGGCTTGTACCCACGGTCGTGTACCGTAAATGCCTTCTCCGTTGGTATTCAGCCATTTCCCCAACTCTAATA
>CAZJBZ010000275.1:3733-6456 GCA_964543975.1 uncultured Spirochaetales bacterium | reverse complement strand
GGTTGATCGTTGTTTATTATTTTCTTAATTTTAAACCGTTTGAGCGTGGAAATGAAAATATTATAGCCGCCGTCGGGGAGGTTTATCCGCTTTACAATTTTAGCGACAGTACCTATCGAATGTAACTCGTTACCAAGCGGCTCGTCACCGTTCTCTTCATTGTATTTAAGGAGAGATAACCCGATAAAACTGTCTCCCGAAACAGCCTGGTCTACAACTTCAATATCCTCTTTTGAGGTAATCATAAGGGGAGTAAAAATGCCCGGGAAGATCGGTTTCCCTTTAATCGGGATAATGAACAGTTTGTTCGGTAAAAGCTGATCAGCAGGTATTATTTCTCTATTTGAGATTTCTTTGCCTTTAATTCCTTGCATAGTAACTATAATATGAATATATTTTCCTCATTTGACAAGTAAGCTTTTTTTAACAGCTCATCTGTTTGGAAGGTATGGCACGTAATCTAACCACCGAAGCGGTGGTTCTTAAAAACAGTAGAATCGGCGATATTCACAAGGGAGTCTACCTCTTTACAAAAGATTTTGGGATAATCAACGCGATTGCTCACGGGGCTTATAAGGGTAAAGGAAAATTGACGGGAGTTACCGATCCTTTCTCTTACCTCGATTGTTTCCTCTATCATGATCCGGTGCGCGATAGCTATAAAATAACCGATGTCTTCTGCAAAGAACAATTCGAACGGATCCGTACGGAGCTGTTCCGCTACTATTATGGATCTCTTTGGGCGGAATTATTAATCAAATCGTACGGCGGCGGTGAGCAGGCAGGAACGCTCTTTGCTCTGTTAGTTCCTTCGCTCTACCTCTTAAACAGAGAATCAAAACCATACGCCGATTACGTCCTTCTTCAGTTTTTATTTAGATTTCTCAGAATCGTAGGTGCCGGTTCTTCACCTGATGAATGTGGAATGTGCGGAAGAGATATTGAAACGGAGAAGCCGGCATATTACTATGAGAGAGAGAACTGTATTGTTTGCGGTATGTGCTCGAATTCGACAAATCCGATACTTTCTCCCGGAGGACGTTCGTACCTCCGATATACCGGTAAAAGAGGGTTAAAAAAGGCTGTGAGAGTGACGGTTGATGGCGCTACATACAGAGAACTGATCGATATTTTAAAAACGATGGTCTCTGAAGTTGTTGAGAGCCCTTTGAATACTCTTAAAGTGGGAGAAGATTTTTTTTGAGAGCCTTTTACGCGTTCCCGATCCCGGAAGATACAATAGCAGGGATACAATCTTTCTTAAAACCGTTTGTATCCTCTTACACTGATATAAAGTGGGTAAAACGACAGGCCCTTCATATAACGGTTCTGTTTCTTGGTGAAATAACCGAAGAGCAGGCGGCCCGCTGTGCCGGGCTTCCGCATAATCCCGGAATGCAGCGGAAACCTATTGCGGTTCGTTTCAAGGGTATGTCCACGTTTCCTCCGCGTGGTAGACCGAGGGTGCTTTACGCGCCGCTTCTCGAGGGATTTTCGGAGTGTATAGCTGTGTATGAAGAGTTGTTTAACGGAATCGATCGATCGATTGATATCGAGAAGAGAAAATATACCCCCCACATTACTCTGGGAAGGGTAAAAGGAAGGGGGGCTGTTCCTCAGAGGGAAGAGTTTTCCGATTTATACGGCGGTTTTATCGTTAAACGATGTGTTCTCTATCAATCCGTTTTGAAACATGACGGCCCGGAGTATAGGGAGATCGATTCGGCTGAATTTACCGAAAGGAAAGGATAGTTTTATATATGGACTGGAAGAAACGTACAATTGATACCGACAAGGTCAGAGAGTTCTCGGGCCGATTTTCGTTGGATCTTTTATCGGCATCAATATTCATACGAAGGGGAATAGATGATTACGCGGAAATGCCGTTTTATTTGGAAAGCGATATAAAACTGGCCCACAATCCCTTTCTTTTTTCTGAAATCGAAGATGCAATCGACCGTATTACACGTGCCTCAGCGGAAGGAGAAAGGGTCCTTGTCTACGGAGATCGAGATGTGGACGGCATTACGGCCACTGTAATCATGGTCGAAGAACTGCAGAAATTGGGAATTGAGGTTTCATGGCTTGTGCCGACGGGGGATGAGACATACGGGCTCTCTCTTGAAGTCATTGATGCTTTTGCGGCCCAGGATGGGACCCTCATAATCACGGTGGATTGTGGGATTTCGAATTACACTGAAATCGAACACGCCCGAGGATTAGGGATCGATACTATTATAATCGACCACCATAATCCGAAAGAAAAAATCCCTCCCGCGTGGGCGATCATTAATCCAAAGATGGAGGATGAAGGTTACCCCTTTCGAGATCTCGCCGGTTGTGCCGTTACTTTGAAAGTTATATGGGCTTTAGAGTTCGCGGGCACCGAGCTCTATAATACACCGATTTGCCTGCTCAATGTTCGACCGGGGAACGATACCTATATCATCGAGGCTGTAAAACTGGTCAATCTGATTGAGGTGGAAAGAGTGAGTGAAGCTATTGTGCCGGGTGTAGTACATCTTGAAAAAACGAGGCTTCCCGATTTTTTCACGCATCAGCTTTTTGTTTACGATGAGGAGAGTCAAACCCGAATGCTTTCGACTCTATTCGGCGAAAACGTTGAAATAAGTCTTTTCGATTTGGCAACCGAGTTCTGGAAGCAGTTCCCGAAATTGAGCGGGAAATCGTTATTACAAATACGAGAGATGAGTAAAACCGCA
>CAZJBZ010000275.1:0-3723 GCA_964543975.1 uncultured Spirochaetales bacterium | reverse complement strand
AAAAAGAGCCGGATTGAAGAGCCCGATGTTTTGATCAATATTTTTTTGACTCTATTCCAACAAAAATACACGGAGTTGAACGAACTCTATCTGCGGAATCTCGATCTGGTGGCGCTTGGTACGTTAGCCGATATGATGCCGTTAAGAAATGAAAATAGGATTTTAGTCAGAAGCGGTATGGACCACCTCAACAAAAATCCTCGTAAAGGCTTGAAAGAACTACTTATTAAACAGAACCTTTTCGGTAAAAATATTGGCACTAAAGATATCGCATGGAATATTGCCCCGCCGATCAATGCTACCGGCCGCATGGGTGTTCCGGAACTGGCCGTATCACTTTTCCTGAGCGAGAATCAGGATGAACGGGAGCGGCTTGCAGGCGAAATAATCGGAAAAAATAAGGAAAGGAAAAAACTTGGAGAGGTTGCATGGAACAGGTTGCTGCCGGAAGCGGAAAAAAGTTATGAGGAGTTAGGCGGGAAACTGGTGTATGTTCACGATCATAAGCTGCATAGAGGAATAACCGGCATAATTGCCGCGCGTTTTTTACGGTATTTTCGGACCACGGCTATTGTTATCTCAATAATGGATGATATCGCTTTCGGATCGCTTCGAAGCGATAAGGGATTCAATGTGAAAGTGTTTCTCGAGAAATGCGCGGCGCTTTTTACCGATTACGGAGGTCATGATTTTGCCGCAGGTTTTAATATGGAAAAGGAGAAGGTGGAGGAGTTCCGAATACACATGAAAGAAGTCCTGGATACCCTCGAGCAGGGCGAGACAGAAGAGGAAAGGATTGAAATAGACGCGGAACTACCTCTTTCCTACGTATCGCCCGAATTGATCGATATTGTGGAACTTTTTGAACCGTACGGAGAAGGGAACCCGCCGTTGAATTTTCTCTGTAAAGGCATGTTCATTCAGAATGCTGAAATAATCGGAAAGGGAGAACAGAAACATCTACGGCTTTTACTCGATACCGGTACGAAGAAGTGGCCTGCGGTTTATTGGAATGCAGCCAATCTGCTGGGTAATGAGTTCGGTATAGGCGATCGCGTCGATACTGTTTTCCGTTTGGGGCGTAACTATTATCAAAACAATGAAAATCTTCAGCTGACGATTTTGGATCTAAAACGATGAAGCGAATGTTGTTTTTTTCATTTTTCTTTCTAGTTGTCATTGGTGTCCTTGTTGCCTCCCCTTCGATACATGCTCCCGAGAAATGCGCGCCGGGAGATCCATACCGAATCATTATTGACAGCGAAGAAGAGATTGGGTCTCTTTCCGGAGGGATTTTCGATGAGGAGGAGAATGTCATCGTCTATTCCGAAGCCTTTCTCTATCCGCTCAACGACGGTAAAACCGAGCAGCCCTCTGTTTCAATTACAGCCGATGAACGTCAAATATGGATATTACTGTTGGGCGTTCCAAGCCGGCTTCCTCCGAAGCAGTACACGGTTACCGTATCGGGGGAAGGAAAGGAGAGTAGTTTCTCATTCGAAAAGCAACTTGTTATCACTTCTAAAGAGTTTCTCCAAGAGGATATTCCTCTCGATAAGGAAATGAGCGAGCTGAGAAGCACTCCCGATCCTGAGAAAATGAAAGAGGCGAGAATTTTATTACGTATTGTTAATAGGTATCGTTCCGAATCAATGTTTTGTACCGAAAATTTGCGCAATCCTCTGCCGAACGCGCGAATAACCTCCCGTTTTGGAGATCGACGAAGATATCTTTACAGTGACGGAGGAGAGGCGAGGGCAATCCATTTTGGCGTAGACCTGGCTGAAGCCGAACAGACACCGGTTACAACATGCGCGAGGGGAAAAGTGGTCTTTTCCGGACCGCGGATCATAACGGGAAACACCATTATTATCGAACACCTTCCCGGTATGTACAGCCTCTATTACCATCTGCACGGTAGAAGAGTGGATGTGGATGATTTCGTAGAAAGCGATACTGTAATCGGTACTGTCGGCTCTACCGGTTTGGTCACCGGTCCTCATCTGCATTGGGAAGTGAGGATTGCCGGAATTCCGGTCTCTCCTTTCTACCTTTTAGAGCATAATTTGCTTGACAAACAAGAGATAATAAGTATTATAAGCTCAAACTATAGTAAAGGCAGGTGATTTCTTATCGCGTACGTAAAAGTTGACGACGGTGAGCCACTTGAGAGAGCACTCAAGCGGTTTAAGCGGCTTGTTGAAAAAGAAGGGATTATTCGTGAATGGAAGAAGAGAGAATACTTCGAAAAACCCTCCACAATAAAAAACAAGAAACGGAAAGCTCTGGAACGAAAACAGCAAAAGAAACTTCGTAAGCTTCAAGCGATGAAAAATTTCTGATTGCGTCGAACAAATCCAAGAGACAATATGAATGAAAGATAGCAAACGATTCGTTGTATCGACTCTCCTTGTTATCGGAATAGGTGCTGCAGTAGCGGGGGTCGGTGGCGGGATTATCTCCAGGAAAGAACCGAAGCTGCAGGACGCCTCTCCTTTAACCGGAGATATTTCGAAGAAAGAGGTTTCCAGATCACTACGAGAAAAAGGAAGAGAAAGTTATTCTTTTGAAGAAGCTTTTGAGACCGTTGAAATTATCGGAGCGTGGCAAGTCAAATTGGAGGCGGGGGAAGAATACCGGGTCACCGTTGATGCGCCTGATAAAGCGATGAACAAGCTGAGTGTCGAAAAGAAAGGCGATACGCTCCAACTCGATTTTGACCGCTGGACGGCGTTTGTGGAAGGCGCGGTGGAAGCAACGGTCACCATGCCGGCAATTCGTAGGATCGAGGCGGAAGGCGGTTCAAAAATTACAGTTACCGGATTTACCGGCGATGATTTCGATCTTAAAATTGAGGGTGCTTCAAACGTAAAAGGTATTGAAAATAGTATCACTAACCTGACAATAGAAGCCGATGGGGCGGTATCAATCGATTTCGAGCAGAGTCTGGTAAAGAATGCCCATATAGAATTAGCAGGCGCGGGAAGTGTTGACCTGCGAATGGACGGGGGACGGCTTACCGGTTCTATTGAAGGATTGGGCAATGTGACCTATTACGGTGATGTAGAGGTAGAAAATATATCCACCGAGGGACTCTCCGATGTTAAACGGGGCGGGGACTGATCCGCGGAGTAACTATCTCAAACTTGACAAACTCTGCCATCTCTCTTAACCTACCAGTGGAGATTTTTTTTGAATCGCCACACAATCCTTTTTTGAAAGAAGGGCTTACGAGAAAATAAGGAAGAGGCGTAGAATGGCTGATTTGTCTGTAAACTATTTGGGTTTATCGTTAAAAAACCCGCTTATCGTTGCCAGCTCAAAACTAACTTCGGATATCGAAAAAGTAAAGGCTTGCGAAGACGCGGGGGCCGCGGCTGTTGTTCTAAAATCACTTTTTGAAGAACAAATCGTAAGTGACTCCGGAAAAATAACTGAAAATCTCGATCCAACGGTACATGCCGAAGCGTGGGATTATTCCCGCGTCATGAGCGAGGAATACATGCTCGACGGCTATTTGAAATTGGTGCAGGAGGCGAAAAATGAGCTTTCTATACCGGTTATTGCCAGTCTCAACTGTATTTCCGCGGGAAAATGGATCGACTACGCCGAAAGATTCGAACAGGTAGGCGCTGACGCTTTGGAACTCAATGTTTTTGTTATCCCTGACGACGAACGACGAAACGGCAGAGACATAGAAAATGTCTATACAACGATCCTTGA
>CAZJBZ010000274.1:0-6496 GCA_964543975.1 uncultured Spirochaetales bacterium | reverse complement strand
AATAGGGGACGATAAGCCGATCGAACATTTCCGGTGATATCAAGGGCCCCATCTGAGAACCGAAATCATCTCCGCTTGTGGTGATGTGTATATAGTCGCCTAAAACGGTATAGTACGTCTCCGATACCTTTAGCTGAATATCCGTTACCACATCAAAAAAAGTCCGAATAAAATCAAAATCGAGGGCCATTTTCATGAGAAAATCATCGTATCCGCACATCCAGCATCCGAGTTCCAATATTCCGTAGACCGGATGATGGGCTACGATGACGTATTTATTTTCTTCCTTGAGTCGTTTCGCTTCCCCTTCCCATTCCAGGAGCAGATTTTCATCGATGTGCGGCACAGGCCACGTATAGTTTTTCAAATCTTCAGTCGTTGCATTTTTCAGAGGAAAGTCTGTAATTTGCCATTCCCCGTTTGCTTTTTCCCGCCGTATACCCCAGCAATCGATATGGGCGGTTTCGGAGACCGCCTTTTTATGCGGACCGGGCAGTTCAACGATAGTACCAACGGAACGAAAATCGGTACCTGCCCATTCCAAGATGCGTTCATCGACACCGCTGCCGGTCATACGAGAAGCGCTGTCCCATTTATTCGTGCCGGTGTTTTTCAAGGTAGTGGTTTTATGGCATAAATTTGAAAAGCCGAGAGCATCTAAAAGCCGCTGTTGACAAACCGGTTTAATCCCGGTCAAATCGATCGCTCCCAAATCGATCGGAGGGCGATCGGGAGTTTCGTGTTTCATACATTTTTCAAAACGTGTAAATGAATCCATACGAACATTTCTCCACTTTTTCGTAGTATTTTGTATGTGTAACAGATACTATCAGAACATGATCTATTATCTATTACAAGATGTAGTCCAAATATAATGAGGAGTACAACAGTATGACGACAATACCCTTAAACGGACAGTGGAAACTGTATTACCATCGAGAAGAGGGCGAGACCCCCGATACTCCGGAAGCCTTACTACAAGCGGGTTGGCCTTCGGTAGAAGCACACGTTCCCGGGAATGTAGAACTCGATCTTTACAAAGCGGGGATAGAACCCGACCCCTTTTTCGGAGAAAATCTCTATAAATACACGAAGTACGAATATTATCAGTGGTGGTTTTACCGGACATTTGACGTGCCCGAACTACCGGAAAAAACCGGAAAGGCGGCGGGGAGTGAAAAACCAGCCGGAGAGAATTATGTACTCTGTTTCGAAGGGCTGGATACCTTCGCCGCCATCTTTTGCAACAGTCAAAGAGTCGGTTCCGTCGAGAACATGTTTATCCGCCACGAGTTCGATATTTCACATGTCATTAAACCGGGTAACAACGAAATATTCATTCGAATAGAGTCACCCATGAATAAAGCCAAACAGAAAGAGTATCCGATGTTTCTCTCTTCAGTCGATCAAGGGAAATTTCAGGAGATGGTTTGGCTCCGTAAAGCACCGCACTCCTTTGGGTGGGACATCATGCCGCGGTTTCTCTCGGCAGGCATGTGGCGGGATGTTTCTATCGAGAAAAGAAAGGCGACACGGATACAGTCGACCTACTTCGCGACAATGGCCGTGCAGCCTCGTTCGGCACGCGTTTGTTTCGGTGTCGATGTAGAAGTCGAGGATACGATGATGGAAAAATATTCCATTCGTTTTACGGGCAGTTGCCGAAACAGTGAATTCTCATTCGAAACACCGATGCATTTTATTTCGATGAAGCAGTTTTTCACCGTGGATAATCCCCTTCTCTGGTGGCCCCGCGGTCTGGGTGAACCGAACCTCTACACGGTAACCACCGAACTCCTGAAAGACGGTGAAGTCGTCGATTCTAAAGTAGAACGGTTCGGCATCCGTAAGGCGGAAATCGACGCCGTGTATGATCGAGGTTTGGAGAACAGATTCAATATTCTTATCAACGGGAAAAAACTCTTGGCGCTCGGTTCGAATTGGGTGCCGTTGGACGCATTTCACTCACGAGACGCAGAGCGGCTGGAAACGGCTATGAAAATGATTAACGATCTCTCGTGCAACATCATCCGCTGCTGGGGCGGCAATGTATATGAAGACCACCAGTTCTACGACATCTGCGACGAGAACGGTATATTAGTGTGGCAGGATTTTGCGTTAGCATGCGGGGTTTATCCTCACAATGACGAGTTCTACACCATGGTCCGTGAAGAGGTGGATTCCGTCGTCAAGAAGCTTCGGAACCATCCATGCATCCTTCTGTGGGCCGGGGATAATGAGATCGATGCCGCGTATCAATGGATGCATTACAACGAACTGGAGCATACTCGTCATAATGTCATCAACAGAGAAATAATACCCGCGGGCTGTCGAGACCACGATCCGTACCGTTTTTACATCCCTTCATCCCCATACTTTCCTGAGGACATGGATATGCAAAATGAGTATCCCTTTACCCCGGAACAGCACAACTGGGGACCGAGAGATTACTTTAAAGGTGATTTCTACAAAAACAGTTTTGCCGCGTTCATCAGTGAAACAGGCTATCACGGCTGTCCGGCGGCATCCTCTTTACGGCAGTTTATTTCGCAGGAAAAGTTGTGGCCTCCCCACGACAACCGAGAGTGGGACACCCACAATACCGATTATCTACCGGCAGGAAGACGGAGATACAATCGGATACAGTTAATGACCGACCAGGTTGAAACATTATTCGGGGAAGTGCCGGAAGATATGGAACGTTACATTGCAGCTTCTCAAATCTCCCAAGCAGAGGCTAAAAAATATTTTATAGAGCGTGTGCGCATCCAAAGGAACAGAATGGGGGGCGTTATTTGGTGGAACCTCTTGGACGGCTGGCCCCAAATTTCAGACGCGGTTGTCGATTATTACTTTACAAAGAAAATAGCCTATCACTACATAAAACGGTCACAACAACCGGTCTGCGTATTGATGGACGAACTGGATAGCTGGACTCACGATATTTATGTTGATAACAATACGGAAAGGTCAGTTGATGTTTCCCTGTCGATTACAAAAGCTGTAACAGGTGAGGTTATCCACCAAGACGTTGTTTCAGTCGGTCCGCAATCGATCTTTTATTCCGGTGCCTACCGCAGTCTGCCGGGACGCAAAGAACTGTATACTATGGAATGGAATTGGGAAGGAGGAAAAGGAGCTAACCACTATATTTCAGGGTATCCTCCCTTTGATCTGGATAGATACATTTCATGGTTGCATGATATTATCGAGAAGCTCCCCCCTTCATTCGACAGTAAAGAGTGTATTTCGTGATGATGAGTTCACGAGAACGCATGGAGCGTACCTTTACGTTTCGAAATCCTGATAAAATACCGCTCTATTGATACTTGCTAAGAAGGCGGATATTCTCATGTATAATCAAACTTGTATACACTCGGAAGAGGAGTGTGCGGGTTGCCCCCATAATTAGGATAAATGAACAAAAGAGTAAAATAAAAACAATGGGTCGGAATACAACAGAATCATTTCCACGGGACATACAGTATGTCAAGTTTAGTGCATACGGCGTTTTAAAAAATCTTTCATTCTTCACTCCTTTCATTATTCTCTTCTTTAGAGAGGCGGGGCTTTCTTTTTTACAAATTGGTACACTTTTTTCAATACGTGAAGTTGCAATCAATCTCATGGAAATACCTACAGGGATTATTGCCGATTCATTCGGAAGAAAAAAGGCCATGGTTTTTTCATTCACCTCCTATATTCTTTCTTTCTTGGTTTTTTTCTTTTCTTCAGGGTTTGCCTTTTTTGCTATAGCGATGGTCCTGTTTGCCGCCGGCGAGGCATTCCGAAGTGGTACCCACAAGGCGATGATTGTGGATTATTTAAAATTTCACAATCTTTTACACTATAAGGTGGCTTATTATGGCCATACAAGAGGATGGTCGCAAATAGGTTCCGCGCTTTCCGCACTTATAGCGGCATTTTTGGTTTTTTATACCGGTAATTATCGTATAGTATTTCTCGCTTCGGTCCTCCCCTATTTGATCGATCTCATTCTCATCATTACTTATCCTCGGGAGTTAGATGGGATGCATCGTACGATGGAACAAACCGGTAGAATACTGCATCGAATGAGAAAGAACATCACCACAACCCTAAAAGGGACCGCAGAGGTTTTCCGAAAAAAAGAAACGTTACGGGCCCTTCTTAACGGTTCATTCTTCGACGGCGTCTTTAAGGCCACAAAAGAATATTTACAACCTATTTTGAAACAATACGCCATCCTTCTTCCCATTCTGACTTATTTAGAATCGAAACAACGGGTAGCTTTGATCACCGGCATTGTCTACCTCTTCGTTTTTCTTCTGACGAGTGTTGCCTCGCGGAATTCATGGAAAGTCAGTAGACTTTTCTCTTCGATCCAGCGTTCACTCAATATCACCTATCTCGCCGGCGGTCTTTTGATCGCCCTTTCAGGACTTTTTCTCTCGTTTAATCTGCACATACCGGTAATAGGTTTATTCATCCTGTTTTATATGCTGGAAAATTCAAAACGACCTATAAATGTCGGTTATTTCAGCGATCTCATCCAAAACGAAGTAATGGCCTCCGGACTATCAATCGAGAGTCAGTTTAAAACAATTTTTACCGCTCTTCTCGCTCCCCTTATGGGTTATATTGCCGATTCCCTGGGAGTAAATTGGGGACTACTCGTGATGGCGCTTCTCCTTTTTTTCATCTTTCCCTTCTCACGGCTGAAGAGTCAAATAACTGATATCCATTAGAAAGAAAAGCGCGATTTTGGCCTTATGAACCGAATTTTTCACCTATCTGAAGACCCCCGGTTACAATTTCATACTTGATAATTTCTCTGCTGTGATTACAGCCGCGCATTTTAAGAACATTGAGCAGTTTTTCTACCCGCTGTTCCCGTTCCACATATTGGAGAAGAATGATCCCGTCGGTTACCGAACTGAGCCGCATGGAGTTCGTTTCTAAGTTGCCTAAGAGTTGACCTTTCTCCGCCCCGAAATTAGCAGCCATAAGATAATTCAAGATGCAGGTTATGCCGTTAGCTTTAAGATAGGATGCTAACTGCAACCAAAATTGCCGTACCCTTTCTTGATGGAGGGTGGCCGACATAATACTGGATATTGAATCGACCACGATCCGATGGGCCCCTAACTGTTCTATCGTTTCGACAATGTCCGACAGCAGCTTATCCGGGACAGTATCAATAAGATTTGCAGAGATGAAAACAAGCTTTCCTGCTTCTTCATGGTCATGAAACTTCCACCCATGTGTTTCAGCGGTTTTTTTTAGCTGCTGGGCAGGTTCTTCGAGGGCCACATAGAGGCATTTTTCACCGTTTTTAATTCCTTCTTCAATAAATTGCATGCAGAGGAGGGTCTTCCCGGCTCCCGTATTCCCGGAAACCAGCACGATATGACCTTGAGGTATTCCACCGTCTAAGGCTTCATCTAATCCCGGAACACCTAAACGTAGTTTTACGGAAAAATCGGTCCGTGCGGTTCCAGGGGTAACCTCGATTTTCGGGAATATCCGAAGCCCTTTCGGAGTTATAACGAACTGAACGGAGCCGCTTCTGTATCCTACGCCGCGCATCTTTATGATACACATCTCACGGACCAAATTCTGTTCTCCCGGGATAATGCGCATCCTAATGACACCGTCGGTAACAAACTCTTCCACATTGTAACCGAGAACAGAAGAACCAACATCCGACTGCTCGACAGTCATCATGCCGGTTATGCCCATCTCTTTTAATTCATGACATATTTTGTAAATGATTTTCCTGACAACCCCCTGATTTTTAAATTGAGAAAAGAGGGATGCTATGCTGTCGATAGCTACACGTTCGGCTTTCGTCTTCTGAATTGCCTGTTTAATTCGTAATAAAATTGGAGAAGGATCATATTCCTTCGAAATTTCTTCCATATCATCATGGACCGGTGTTAAATCGACAAACGCAAGTTTATTCTCTTTGATGAGGGACGAATAATCCCAATTGAAGTTTCCCACATTCCGTATTATATCGGATGGGGTCTCTTCAAAGGTGACAAAAACACCGTTTTGGCCGTAGTCGGTCACCCCACGGTAGAGAAACTCATTCAGCAGGACGGTTTTTCCGGTACCGACTGAACCGCTTACCGTCAGGATTCTCCCGCGGGGGACCCCTCCCTCCAGCATTTCATCAAAACCTTTGATACCGGTCGTCAATTTAATTACGGTTTTATCTTCATTATTCATAAATAATTCCTTGCATTCGTGCTTCTTGCGAAATGGGGCATACGGTACTCATTAAACGATCAGTTCTAATCCTCGTAAGACGCGTTCTTCATCGATAAACTCTCCGACGATCCTTTTGACCGGCAAGGGGTTTTCTTTTATTACCGTTGGCGTAACCATTATATTCTCTGTCTCGGCCAATTCCGGCTCTTCAAGCAGGTTGATGATAGATAGTTCATACTTGTTCTTGAAGTGATTATCCAGAATTTGGTACAGTTGTGTGACCGCTCTTTCCGAACGAGGG
>CAZJBZ010000273.1:0-6603 GCA_964543975.1 uncultured Spirochaetales bacterium | reverse complement strand
ATCTCTACGCACACTCAGAATATTATGAGTTCACCTATCAGGATAAAAAAACAATCAAATACAATAGGGACGTCCCGGATAACAGCAATCCGAATCAGGTTGACTCTACGCCCAAAGCACAGTCGCTAAATTCTGTTTTACCCGCTCTTGAATTAACCGCGTATTTAAGAAGGCATATAGAGAAAGTACAATCTTTTGTGATCCCCCCTGAAAAAGCTCCAATGATAGATCTCCTGCTCGATGAGCGGAACTTTAAGCAGATCATTGCAGCCGCCACTGATAAGCTCAACAAAGGGCGCGCGGACAATCTACCCCACAGCGTCATACTTATGGGACAGGGATCCGGCAAAAAGCATTTTGTGCACATCTCAACCCTCCCCTGGGGTAGAGAGCAGAACCGGGCCTTCTTCGCCCGAGCCGGAGGCGGAGGTTACGAAGAGTTCATTATGCAAACCGTAGTTGATGTAATAGGTAAAGCTGATCCCTCTTCTGTCATGGGAGAACGGAATGTTCAGGATCAAGGGTATTTCCATATTATAATTGAACACGTAAAAGACAAAATCGGAATGGTACACCTAACATGTTTCCCATTAAGTCTCGGTTATGGATTCATAAGCGCGAAAAAGGGTAATCCTGTAAATACTGAAGCTGTTATAAATGATTCGCCCTTTCCCCTCTTCTGGGCAAATGATTTTTTACGTGAGCCTTCATAATAGAAACATAGATAAACCTTACAGATTCGTCTTCAAAAGGTTGATTGCACACAGGAAAACAAATGAAAAAATATATATACCTTCTATGTATTCTAATAAACGTTTCCTCACCACTTTTCTCACATGAATATTATATAAATTGGCACTTGATTCTGAACCGACAAACAGCAACAAATCGCTACGGATATGAATTTAATGACCGCAAGGGCATACAGGACGAAGAATTGGTTCCGGATCCTAATGGGAATAAAGAAGTTGATGAAAGTGAAGGCCAAGAAGTTACAGATTTTGTATTTGAAAAAACAAATAGTTTATCCGCTATTGAATATTTAGAAGGTTATAGTTCTTATATTAGGGATTACATTTCAGCTGTTCAGATGGAACAAAAAAGGCAAAACATCAAAGAAACAAACATTAAGACTGTTGAAGATCTGATTTTCAGGCTGGAGAATAATCAAAGGGAGGTTCAAAAAGAGAAACTGAAATTTGAGTTGGCAAAGAACGGGTATCAGGTTGATATTGACAGAGATATCTTTTATCTGGCAAATGGTTCTATCATCAAGGGACAGGTCAATAATTGGCACCTCAGCAGGATGCAGCGAGCTGTATCAATTGTTCTGACAGAGCCTTACAAATTTGATTTGGGTGAGGAGTATTTTTATATAGAATCAGGAGTAAATGTTCAGTTTGACTTGAATAGTGCTTCGATTAGTGGCGCTGGTGTGAAAGATAAAACCTTTCCATACTACGATCGAGAAGGTACTCAGATCGGGAAGGTAATTTTTAATAGTTATTTTTTTAATCCTAAAATACAGTATGAAGAACCTTTTGATCTGGAAAAGGATGGGAATAAATATTTCGGCTTATTTCAGAAAATGTATACCAGAGACGGACTATTACATTCAATATCCGCCGAGTCTATGCAGTTGCATGGTCAGACAATCATCCCTAACGTGACAGTTTTTTTTGATGATTATGGAAGTGTAGACAATATTAGATCAAAAGATACTTTCAATTACATGATCTCCGGTTCAGAAGCGGAACTCACTTATATTGCTTTTTATCCTGATGGTACACTAAAAAGTTTTTATACTATGACTCCTATAGAAATAGATTGGTATGGTGAAAAGAAGCACATTCCTTCTTCCAGTAGAATATGGTTTTACACAGATCAAAGCATAAAGCAGGTAAACTGTTATCACTTTCCGAAAAGTATTTCAGATGATAATGTTTTAGTTTTAGATGCACAGATATATGAACAGGAAAAAATTAATGGTGAGGTAAAAATTGGAAAATTTTATCCGAATGGTAACTATTATCAAATAGAATATTATGTAATATCCCGGTTGGAATTTCCTGAAATTGGTATAATTCCCTTTTACAATATTATATTTGATGAGAACCAGTTTCCTTCCCATATTAGTTATTACGATCGCCACTTTAAAGATAAGCTAATTACTATTTCAACAGGTGATAGTTTCCACATTGCTTCCGGTTGGGCAAAATTTTTCGAGAACACTTTAATCGCTATTGACGATGTTCAGGTCCCAATCACTGTTAACACCCCGGATGGACAGCAAATAAAACTTACAAAAAAAAGGCAAGCTGCTGATCTTTATTATTATAATGATGGCCGTCTGAAAGAAGTAATGTCCGGAAGCCATCATTTTAATTATCAACTATTCGGAGAAGAACTATCCGTAAACAAGCTGCAATTTTACAATAATGGCCGGCTGAAGCGCATAGATTTTACGGAAACAGCCCTGAACATACCAAATATCGGGAACATTGGCTGTAAATGGCTGGAATTCAATGAATCAGGTCACTTAACAGATATCATGCTTGCTTCAGGGAATCGTATTCGATCAAAAGTAGGTGAGTATAGTTTTGAGTTTGCCGGGCTTTTGCAATACTATGATGGAAATAATATCCGTCATGGATATTTATCGGATACAACTACAGTTACTTTACCCCAAAACAATACTCTTGACTTTGTATCGGGAACAATTATTGATTTTTTCGAAGATGGAATGATAAAGATGACAAACGGTCTATATAAGGATACAGAGTTCACCTTAGATAATGGTGACCGAGTAATACTGCTGGCAGAACCAGATACGGAGATTGAATATCATTCTAATGGGGTACTAAAGAGAGTAAATTATCTAAAAGCCCCCTACACCATCACTTTCCCCAACGGAGCGACTGCAACAGCTTACCATATGCTGGAATACGATGAGCAGGGAAATATTTTGAGTTTATACTGAGAAATGTAGATATTTCGCGGGAAGACAATCTTTATGGATATTTTAAAATCGCCGCCATTGCTTTGTCGTCTTTCTGCGCAGCATAGAAGCAATATTTTCTATCGTTTCTTATGCTCCATTAGCCGCCACGATACGGAGCGGACCAGGATGGGATAAAAACTGCGGATGTAGTGGTCTTTATAGAGGTAATAATCATGTAAGATTCCCAGGTCGGTCAGGGTCTTGTGAAAGCTGTAATTGGCCAAAGAAAAGGGGCAGTCACGTCCGGACCCGATGGAAATAGCGAGCGGCTTCAGAATGTTTTGCACTTCGGCTTTTTTGAGCAGTTTTGGGTTAAACATATATGCTCCGCTGAAACTGCTGAAGGAGACTACCCCTACAAAGTCAAAGCTTCCCTTTATCAGATTCTGGAAAGAGAGCCTGGCGCCCCTTGAATAACCGACAATGTGCAATCCGTCTATCGTTTTTCTTTTTTCCTCGATGAATGCTCGGATAACCCGGAGCAATTCGGTAATCCTTCCATCCGTTTCAAGCATAGCGTCAGGACTGGTAATATATACGAAACTAAAGGGGTTGCCCCGGATTGGTAAATTTCTTCGGCCATTTGCTGATAAAACGGGAGGTGGATCATCCGCTCTTCCCTTGCCTTGGAATCCTCTTCGCTTAGAGCGCCATCAAAATAACAGACCAAAGGTAAACTCTTTTCCGGGCTTTCCGGAAGCCACAGATCACAAAAATCTTGGGCTCCAACCCCGGTTTCGGCTTCTCCTTGAGATCCACCCGGCAGCCTGTAATGCTCAAACATATAGATCCCTCATCACGTTAAATACTGCATTCTAATTGGATACTTTTGTTTCTTCCGTAATTATGCTCCCGTCATAGTACTCAGCCGTTATTACTTCTATGGAAGAGATTCCGGGAGTAATATATTCAAAGGGACTCTGGATATGTGTCAGCCCGGGATCACACATATTTCCCGTGGCATCATAGACTATCCATCTCCCTTTTACCCGGGCAATAACCCAGCTATGGGCTTCAAAACTGCTGAAACCCGCGCAGTATCCATAGACAATCTTGCAGGGAATGTTAACGGAGCGAGCCAGGGAAGCCAGGAGTTTTGCATATTCGGTACAATCCCCGCTAAGCTGCCGAAGCGTCTCTAACGCGTCTTTTTCGGGCTCCCGAGGATTGTAGGACATATTATTGTAAACCCAGGCCATTAAATTGAGCATAATGGTAAAATGATCATCAGTATCACCGATTATGTTCATAGCCATTGCTGAGATCTCCGGGTTATCTCCCATGTACAGCGCGTCGGAACTAAATAGATCCGGCTGAGGAGGACTCGAATTTTGACTGTATTCCATTGTTATTTCTACTGTATTGGTTTTTTTGTCAATGAGTTCTATCCGGCCATTAATAAAATACTTTTCTACCTGGAAATCCTCCGGTATCTTATTATAGTGCACTCTCACTTTAAGCCGTTTAAGGTAGTCCGTGTCGCGAAGACGGCAGTTACTGGGAAAAGAAGTTATCATGTAGAGACTTGTAGTGGTATTATTGGAAAAGGTTCGTTTTTCGATTATTTTTTCAAGTGACCATACGCGTTCAAGATATGTATTGAAATCCGGAATTTCATAGCGATCCAGTATTTTGTTTTCATCAAAGTAGAAATAGGCTTTGAGATTATAGGGTTTCTGCCATAGAGATTGTATGGCATCCCCATCTTTTACTATTTTATAAGATATAAGGCGTTGAAGGTCAATGTTGTACTGAATTAAATCCGCCTTGTCTTTGTTTACAAGATATTTCGGATAAAAATTGGTGGAAACGCAATAATGAAATCCCGTAATATCGAAAGAATCATCCACAATTTTACTGCCGGATTTCCAGACCTCGACTTTAAGGGTATTCTCTTTCAGTGTAATTACTGCTTCATGATTAAGCTTATTATTTACGTATTGTAATTCAGTGCTTAAAATGAACTTTCCTTCAGCATAGATGTTAAAATGAAATGTATTTATTTCTTCTCTTTTTTCATAAATATTATGCAATTCAAGTTCATCCATATATTCAATGAAATATCTTTTACCGTTATATTGGAAATGCCACTGCTGATCTATTTCTGAAAAATACCTCCATGATTCTGGAAACCTTGTAATATACAGGGATGCTTCCGTTGCATCCTGATAGGATTGTATACCTGATAACAGCAATGGTCTGATTCCATCGTATTTACTGTCCGCAAGTTGAGTAAGGTGCCGTGCAGGTGAAAGAAAATCCTCTTTGCTATCTTCAGAAAAGCGCGGCCGCCGGGCAATTGTTCTTTCATCATCAGGCCTGTGTTCTTTAATATCGAGCATGGATTGAGCGGAGATGGAGAACGATGTTAAAAGAAAAATACAGTAGAGGATTTTTTTATTCGCCTGCAAAAAGAATTGCATAAATAATCTCACTCCGGTCATATCCTCTGTCATGCAGATGCTGCGCTATGCCCATAGCAGTAAAACCCCCGTTGTTTGTTATACCGATATCAGGATTATAATCAAGGAGCATGTTCACCATTGATTTCTGACCCAACATTGCCGCTCTCATCAGAGGAGTCATGCCATATGTGTTCTTCCTATTGATAAGATTATTATCTTTATCGAGAATTGCTTTAACTTCTATCAAATCATTTCTATTTATTGCTCTAAAAAGGGGAGAGGGATTAGAATCGTCCTCCGCTTTGTAAATATCAGTTATCCGATATCCTTTAACTGTTATTGAATATGTATAACCTTCATAATCAAGCATAATGGCAGTCGTTGAACCCATGTTCATCATTTGAAAATCAGCAATATAATAATTTTCCTGTAATTCGCTTAATGACATGCCCACGTACGGTTCATCATCACTGGGGACAATCTCGACTATCCGGTTCTCTCCATACGTTTCCGAGAAAATTAATGTGTTTTTATTACGAAAAACATTGCTGGCATAGCCGGAGAACCCGTCATATCCGTTTTCACCTCTAAAACCTAGTAAAAAAGGAAAAAAATCAAAGAAATCCGAAGCGCTGTTATCATTAAAAGAGAGTATTATCATGTAAGGCGAATAATAATTATCGAGGGTATATTGATTTTTATATAATTCTAAAGCTATTTTTGTATCTAGCTCTTCTACAGATCCTATTTTTTGGGATAATAATACATAATCATCCAATGCTGTCTTTTTTGAATTATAGTAGTAGAAAAACGAACCAATATTGTAATTGGCCTCTAATAGCTCTTCTAGACTTTTGTATGAATTTAGTTTGTTCTGCGGTTTTAAATCCCGCAAATTACTTAAAAACATCCCGTTAAGCGTAACAATGCTTTGGTCTAGTCTTTTTTGTTGAAGAATGGCAACAGAAGGAACATAGTCCCCCTGTATCATCGGCTCAAAATAACTTTTGCTGAATTCCGAGATAATATCAGGAGCGGTGACATTGCCAACACTGTACGTCTTGAAATCCTGCATTGTCCGTGCCACAAGGTATAACGAACTGTAATATTCAAGAATTATTTCATCTTTAGAATTTTTACTTTCCATACTATTATTATCGTTCAGAATATCTCTATAGATTTCGAAGGATTCAGCAT
>CAZJBZ010000272.1:4491-6614 GCA_964543975.1 uncultured Spirochaetales bacterium | reverse complement strand
AACACCCCCCCTACTTCAGCCCTTTAGGCACCAGTTTCCGTATCGACGACACCATTCAGGACTTCAAACAGGCCCTCCAGGTGATGGGGCGACTCGCCGAGCTCAAAGTTTCGGTCGTTCGCCTTGCCGGGGAGGTGAGAAAGACCATCCGGAAAGTAAACGCACTGGAAAAGATTGCGATTCCCGACCTCAGAGAGACTATCGGTTTTATCGATAACCGGATCGAAGAGAATGAGCGGGAAATGATGGTTTTAATGAAACGGGTCAAATCCAGATTAGAGAAAAAGCGAGAAGAAAATGAGTAAAATCTTTACTAACGTCATGGTGTATATAGACGGTACCGAAGAATCGATTACCGCTGCCCAATACGCGATCGGACTCTCCTACCATACCGGGGCAAACCTTACCGCTCTCTACGTGGTGAATACCAGGGCCTTGGAAGATTTGGTAAAATCGAGAATTTTTATTCAGACCGAACAGGCGGAGTACCGAAGCGATTTAGAGCAGGACGCCGAACGATACCTGAACCATGTGCGTGACATGGCCAGACAAAAAGGCGTTGCTATCGAGACTCTGCACAGTTCGGGAAATATCCACGTGGAGATAAAAAAGAAGGTAGATGAACTGGACATCGATCTGTTACTATTAGGAGAACTCTCTAAAATCCGCAGCAGACGTGATGAGTTCTATAATGAGGCTGACCGGGCGATGCGCAGTGTTGATTGTCCGGTCCTTATTGTCAAAAACAACGAAAGCGTATGGAACATGTACGACGCTCTCTGATGGTGCTCTGTAACGGGCCATATTTTGGAATAAAAGGACAACAACCATGGCATTGATAGATTTGATTTCTCCTGAAATCGTTAAAGTACCGATTACCAAAGAGGACAAAAATGAAATAATTGAAGAACTCATCCTGATACTTCAGGATGCCGGAAAGCTCGATGATTTCGATACCGCGTACCAGGCGGTCATGGACCGTGAAGCCCAGAGCAGCACCGGCTTAGAAAAAGGGATTGCCGTTCCCCACGCAAAAACAAATGCGGTCCAATCTCTTACCATAGCCATCGGTATCGCACCGAAAGGCGTCGATTTCGATTCGATGGACGGCGAACCTTCGAAGGTGTTTTTCCTGATGCTTGCTCCACCCGATCAATCGGGCCCCCACATTGAGGCGCTCTCGGAAATTGCCCGACTCACGAAATCGAGCTCGTTCCTCCGGCTGCTTACCAGCACTAATTCCCCCGAAGAGGTGATAGAGCTTTTCCGGGAGTAGAAGCAATTGCCTCACCTCCTTTTTTTCTTATTGTAGCGTTGTGAGCTCGCCGCTTTTTTAGCCGGCGGTTTTCTTGATGGTTTAATAAGACAGTGTGGTCCATGGCCGATCAGATCGGTGCGGCCTGTCTTTTCCAACGCTTCCCGCACCAAGGGGTAATTCTTCGGATTGTTGAATTGGATAAGCGCCCGCTGCATCGCCTTCTCATGAAGCCCTCGGGGCACATGCACTCTTTCTCCCGTCCGCGGATCGATTCCGGTGTAGTACATGCAGGTGGAGAGGGTCCCCGGCGTGGGATAAAAATCCTGCACCTGTTTGGGAATAAACTTCTGGTCGCGGAGATATTCCGCAAGAATGACCGCGTCTTCCAGCGTTGCTCCCGGATGGCTGGAGATAAAATAGGGGACCAGGTACTGCTTCTTCGATAATTCCCGGTTGATTTGTTGGTAGCGGCCCTTGAATTGCTCATAGACCCGGTGTTCCGGCTTTCCCATGTGCGAGAGGACTCTATCCGACACGTGTTCGGGGGCCACCTTCAGCTGCCCGCTGACGTGATGTCGACACAACTCATGGAAAAAGGTGTCATCCGCATCGGCTATGAGATAATCGAACCTGATCCCCGATCGGATGAACACCTTCTTCACGCCGTCGAGTTCTCTCAGTCTTCGAAGCAGTTCAAGGTAGTCGGAATGATCGACGGTAAGGTTTTTACACAGGTTCGGGACAAGACACTCCCGGTCCTTACATGCCCCGGAACTGAGCTGCCGTTCACAGGCCGGATGTCTGAAGTTCGCAGTCGGCCCCCCTACATCGTGGATGTATCCCTTAAAGTCGGGAAACCCAGTCA
>CAZJBZ010000272.1:806-4481 GCA_964543975.1 uncultured Spirochaetales bacterium | reverse complement strand
AGTCAGAAGCGATGCCTCTCTCACAAGCGATTCATGGCTGCGTGACTGGACGATCCTGCCTTGATGATAGGTAAGGGAGCAGAAACTGCAGCTGCCGAAACAGCCCCTCGAACTTACCAGGCTGAACTTGACCTCTTCGATAGCGGGGACACGTTCGTAGAGGGGATGCGGCCCTCGGGTAAAGGGAAGCTCATACAGCTCATCCAACTCTTCGGCAGCAAGGGGATACGCCGGAGGGTTCTGCACAATCAGGAAATCACCAACCGGTTCCGCCAACACCTCCGCGTTAAAGGGATCGGTGTTACGATATTGGGCCATAAAACTCTCTGCGAACTTCTTCTTATCCGTTTTGACCTCATCGTAGGAAGGAAGCAGCGTAACCTTGGCGTGGTCTGTCGTGCGGGCAGGTTCCCCGCCGTCGCCCGTACACCTGAATACAGTGCCTTTGACCGAGGTGATTTCGGAGATTTTCTCACCCTCGTTCAACCGCTGTGCAATCTCGAGAATTTGACGCTCCCCCATCCCGTAGACCAGGAGATCGGCCTTCGAATCGATCAACACCGAACGTCTCACTTTATCCGACCAGTAATCGTAGTGGGAGAACCGCCTGAGAGAGGCTTCCAAACCGCCTAACACGACCGGGACCTCTTTGTAGGCCTGTTTTACGCAGGTAGTGTAGACCAGCAAGGCCCGGTTCGGTCGTCTCCCCGGCATTCCGTTCGGGGAATAGACATCCTTTTTTCTGCGATGCCGCGCTGCGGTGTAATTGTTGACCATCGAATCGACATTACCGGAGGTGATGAGAAAAGCAAGCCGCGGTCTGCCGAAAACCTTAAAGCTTTCCGTGTTTGTCCAGTCCGGCTGTGGAATAATCCCGATGCTGTATCCACGGCTCTCGAGAAGACGTGCGATGAGGGCGGCCCCGAAAGAGGGGTGATCGACGTAAGCGTC
This sequence comes from uncultured Spirochaetales bacterium, assembly GCA_964543975.1. Taxonomy (GTDB): domain Bacteria; phylum Spirochaetota; class Spirochaetia; order SPDA01; family CAZJBZ01; genus CAZJBZ01. The sequence continues at coordinate 3,530 of CAZJBZ010000272.1, read as the reverse complement.
TCCTGACACAAGAACAAAATCGACCTGTTCCCATCCCTTTTTTTCAGCTTCCGCGCGGGTAATCGGTAACGGTCCTACAGCCATTTTTTCCTTCGAAAGAGTATTAACATCAGAATACCGATACCGATCATAATTCCTACTACGACAAAATATCCCCATCGCCGGCCCACAGGCGCTCCATACTCTTTTATTGACCGCTTGCGGACTGCGCATCCTGAAAGAGAGAACGTAAATGTGTGACAAGCGCTTCGGGCAGCGGTCCCGTGTTGAATGATCGATAATTCTCTTCTATATGCGCCAGATTTCCGGTACCGGAAAGGATTACATCGAAGTCTTTTTCGGCCTGCACGAATCGATAGGCCAAGTCGGGCAATGTGGTTTCGATAAGCCCTTGAGTAAAGGTCCCACGGATATCATTGAAATTGATCTTTCCCGCATCGAGCTCCGCCGATTCGACCAACTGTTGCAGAAAAGGCACGACCGCTTCCCAGGACCGCAGCGCTTTGCGTACGGCGAACATACAGAGAGTGCCCATATCGTGTGTGCGGGCCGGTTTTAAAACCCGTTCACGACCCGACTGGTTCAACAGGTTGAACCCGACCATGATCACGTCCCATACACCGGAACGGACGGCCTGCTGCAGCATTGTATGCTCCGTATCGTGAGAGAACATCTCCGTAATGCCGGTAAAACGGACCTTACCTTTTTCCTGCAGACGCTTTAATTCGGGGAAGAGTTCCGATTCTACATACTGATAGTGGTCCGGTGCCACGGCATGAATATGGTAGATGTCCACATAATCGGTACCGAGCCGTTTGAGGCTGTTATCCAGGGCCGGTTCCAGCTCTTCCGGCCGACGCAGCGTGTCCTCCCGCCGGTACATAAACTTGGTAGAAAGAACAATCTTATCACGGGGAACGTCCGCAATACCGCGACCCACCGCCTCCTCAGTACCGTACACCTCCGAGGTATCGATAAAATTGACACCTAATTCGAGGGCTTTACGGACCACCGCTTCCGGATCACCATCGGAAAGTCCGGAACCGAGCTTACTCGGGCCGCCCCCGCCCAATCCCATGCGAGTCGCCTGCAAACCTGTTCGTCCTAATCGTACCGTTTCCATAGCAACAGTATACCGTAATTGTCGCAGATGATAACCCAGCCTGGACCAAATATACGAAAAGAAATAGCTTTTTTTGATGGCCCGTTTTATCAGAACCGTGTATTATGGCAGCTACAGATAATCAACAACCACTTTTGGTGATGGCTTTTGTTGTAGTAAATTTCTCTCGAGGTCCAAATGAATATTGCTTTTTTCTTTTTTTCCGGAACCGGCAACACCTGGTGGTGTGCCGATAAAATGGCTGAAGCATTCCAAGAAGCAGGACACAATTCGGAAGCCGTTAGTATTGAGAAGCTAACAGACGAAACGACGAATCAATTGGTGAATGATGCGGAAGTTGTCGGTTTCGGCTATCCGATTTACGGATCGGACCTGCCTCAACCGATGAAGGAGTTCATTCTGGAACGATTACCAAAGCCGGACGGGCCTGGGAAGGACGCCTTTGTTTTCTGCACCCAGTTGATCTTCTCAGGGGACGGAGGAAGGGTATTCGAAGAGAAACTGGCGGATAAAGGGTATACAACCCGTTGGTCGATCCATTTGAATATGCCCAATAATATCTGTTTCACTGTATCGCCCCTTCCTTACACCACGGACCTAAAAAAAATCGACCGTCGACTGAAAAAGACAGAGAGAAAAATCGTTCGTTTTACCAATGTCGTTTTATCGGAAAGATCGTGCGATCAGGGGAAAGGCCCTCTTTCATCTTTCTTAGGTAGCATGCAGCGAAACCCTTTTAGAAAACACTTTCATCACCTCAGAAACCATATATCCATAGATGCCGAAACATGCACCCTCTGCAACCGCTGTGTGAACATCTGCCCATCCGGAAACCTGGTGAGGGAGGGAGATTCCATCCGGACAACCGGCACCTGTGTCCTTTGCACGCGCTGTTATAATTTCTGTCCTGTTCAGGCGGTGCTGTACATGGGCAAGCCCCACAAGCAAAAACGGGGCATTCCTTACCGCGGACCCGTTCCCGGTTTCAGGCCTGAGGAGTTGCAGGTGTAAGAGACGCATGGCAAACCGTTTCCCGTTGTTGCTGCGGACCGAATGGGCTATTCTGTGTGCGTATGAATTGTAAATGGTACAACGTCTGCCCGCTCCGACGTTTTGAGCGGCTTGGCTTGATCAACGATGAATGGCGTCGCCGTTATTGCGAAGGTGACTACACGAACTGTGAACGCTACAAAGAGGAAAAAACAGGGGTCCCTCACTCGGATGAACTTCTCCCCGACGGAACGTTTCTGAGCCGGTAAGATAGACGGCACATCACTGTGAGGGGTTAAAAGGCAACCAAACAACAAAAAGAATCAACATTATTTTACTGTTCCTGTCGTAAGTCCTTTAATAAAGTGTTTTTGTAAAATGAAATATGCTACTATACCTGGAAACATTGTCATGACAGCACCGGCAAACGCGTAGTTCCATTGTGCAGTAAATTCCTCAAAAAACCGACTAATTGTTGGAACAAGCGGTGTCACTTTGTCGCTAGGCAAAAGAATCATCGGCATTAAAAAATTATTCCATATCCACATAAGAGCAATAATTAACACCGTTGCAGTAGCAGGTTTTATAAGCGGTACAATTATAGACTTAAA
>CAZJBZ010000272.1:0-796 GCA_964543975.1 uncultured Spirochaetales bacterium | reverse complement strand
CGGGGAACATCCATCCAAAACAGCCGCTTCCTCTAATTCATTTGGTAGAGTGCGCATAAAACCGACAAAAAGAAATATAGCGAATGGAGTTCCCGGTGCCGACGCAGTATAGTAGATAATCATACTAAGGTAATTATTTACAAGGCCGAGTGAATAGAACTCTTTTACTAGTGGCACCATTACTGCTTGATAAGGAACCATAATGATCGCAATAAAAACTACGTACATTATCTTGTTTAGTCGTATTTTATATCTCGCTAATGGATATGCAGCAAGCGATGAAACAACTACAATTGAAGCAAGGGAACAAACAGTAATCACCACACTATTTAAAAAGGCTCGTGGATAATTCATTTCTTGCCAAGCGATAACATAATTCTCAAATGCTATTTTTGTTGGAACCCACAAAGGATTTAAGTATAACTCCTTGGCCTCTTTGAGGGAAACAAAAACAGCAAATGCCATTGGATACAAAAAACTAATCGTAAACACGATCATGATTATTTCTAGAATAAGTTTCCCTATATTTACTTTTCTTAATATAGTTGTCATGCTATTACCTGCCATATGCTTCACGCTCCCTTCGACGCAATACAAAAAGCAGCAATAAAGATAAAACAAGGACCAAATCAAAAAGAATAACAGAGATAGCAGCTCCGAAGCCCGCACGCCCTGTATAAAAAAATGTCTGTGTATAGAGCAATGTAGTCATCGTCTCTGAAGCGAATCCCGGTCCTCCCCTTGTCATAGCCCATATCTCATCAAATACTCGTAGGCTCATAATTGCTGCATTCAT
>CAZJBZ010000271.1:0-6647 GCA_964543975.1 uncultured Spirochaetales bacterium | reverse complement strand
CGCGGCGCTTCTCTTTGAAGATGGAGAGATAACAAAAAAATATTGGAAGGTGCATCTTGTCCCGTTTACCGAAAACTTTCCCTATAAAGACCGGTTTCCGGCTATTTATGCCTGGCTTAAGAATGCTGATACCCATTTTTGGGAAAAAGGCAATGAATATACCGTTTTTGAAGCCGACGGTGTCTCTTTTTCTACGCCGATTTGCTTTGAAGATACGTTTGGATATCTGTCTCGACAATTTGTACGGAACGGGGCTGAAGTGATCGTTAACGTAACGAACGATTCATGGTCTTTTTCCGAAGCCGCAATGATGCAGCATATGGGAATGGCGGTTTTTCGTGCCGTAGAGAATAAACGAAGTGTTGTGCGTGGTACAAACGGTGGAATAACCTGTACGATCGACCCGAACGGGAAAATTGTGGACATGACGGCCCCTTTTGTGCAGGATTATCTCATCTCCGAGGTACCGGTCTACGATGAAGAAACAACTCTCTACACCCTCTTTGGTGACTGGCTTGGTTTGACGGCAGTGGGAATGGGTACGGCCCTTCTCACTGCCGGAATAGTTCGCCGGATAATTGTTGTCAAACGGAATCGAAAGGGACGGAAGAAAAAACCTCAGTAGTGGAATCGGACCCTTACGATGCAGCAATTCGAATTCCCGCTCCAGATGATTGACAATTATCTTTAAGTATTAGAAAATAAAATCCTAAAAGGAAAACGTTGTGCAAGAACAAAGGATGAAGATCCTCATTGTAGATGATGAACAAATCAACCTTGATTTTTTCGATGTTATGTTAAGCAGACTCGGTTTTGAAGTAGAGATGGCGGAAGATGGTGAGGCGGCTCTTGAGAAAGTAAAGGAGTTTGTCCCGGATATCATTATGTTGGACAATATTATGCCCAAATTAACCGGCTGGGAAGTGACTAAAAGACTGAAGCAGTCGGATGAGTGGGAAGATTATCGAGATATACCAATTATTATGTTTTCGGCGATGGATGATGTCAAAGATAAAGTCGAAGGATTTGAATTGGGAATTGAAGACTACATCACCAAGCCTTTCAACTTTTCGGAAGTGCTCGCTCGAATTAAAGCAGTCCTTCACAGTAAGGAGCTTCAAAAACAGGTTATACTCAAGGAACGAAGGATTGCTCACATACAGACGCTTAATGAATCGCTCATCTATTTTACCCAGCATGTTCGAGAGCCGATGTTGGACCTTTTTAACAAGGCAAAAGAGCTTGATCATTCCGATAAACAGGCGGTTGGCTCTTTTGTCAACCTTGTCCTCAAGGAGTGTGAACAGGTTTTAGCGACAATAGGCGGCCTGCAGGATGAAATAAATGACCTGAAACGGATGGGTAAAGAGGACGCGGAATCAAAAACAATATTGCAGGATTTGGAAGATAAGTTTCAAAAACAATTTGCCAACTGGAAAAAACAGGCTGAAAAACTTGACGGAGTTTCGGGATGATTACCGAAGAGAAGAAAAGAGTACTCGATCATTTCTCAGAAGGGCGAAAATATTATAAATTGATGGAATTTGAAAAGGCTGCTGAAGCTTTTGAAGAAGCTTTGAGGTGGGGCCCGAACGACGGCCCCTCTAAGGTCTATTTGGAAAGATGCCGGCACTATATAGAGAATCCGCCCCCCGAAGATTGGGACGGAGTATATGTAATGCTGACGAAGTAAGGCGGGAAAAAAATGGCGAAGAATACCGATCACAAAGGAGTTGAGAAGATAGCGACAACCTTAGGAAAAACTACCGTCTTCAACGGCACCATGAGGTTTTCAAACTCTTTAAAGATTGACGGCCATTTTGAGGGCAGGATTGAGAGTCCCGGATTTCTCTACGTTGAGGACGGTGCCGTGGTGAAAGCTGAGATTAAGGTCGGCTCGATAGTGATCGGGGGCGTCATTCACGGCAATATCGAAGCTACCGAAAAGTTGGAAATGCTCGCCACGGGACAAGTATTTGGTAATATTAAGACACGGAAGCTCCGGATTGCGGACGGAGTAGTTTTTGAAGGCAAGTGCGAAATGATAAAAAAACCTGAAAGTATCGATATTTTTGATAAACCGGTTGATAAACTAAAAGAAGCCGTCGAAAGTGTCTAATAAAAAGATCACTGCAGCCGTTCTGGCGGTTGGAACCGAATTAACAGACGGAATAATACAAGATATACACGGAAAGTATATTGCATCACTCCTGAAAGAGATTGGGGTCCGGACGAAAAAGATTCTTTTTATTCCTGATGAAGAAGAACTTTTTTATTCCGAAGTAACCGGACTCATTTCTCTTTGTGACATAATCATTATCACCGGAGGACTGGGACCTACCTCGGATGATCTGACAAGAGAGGTCGTTGCTCGGAGTACCGATAAAAAGCTTGTATTTCATGATTCTATTTGGCTGTCTTTAACGGGAAGGCTTCACGGGCGAAAAATAGCGCAAACAAACAGAAAACAGGCAATGATTCCGGAAGGATTTTCCATTTTAGAAAACCATCACGGTACGGCACCCGGTTTTTGGGGCGTTGTAGGGGATCAATCGATTCTATGCGCACTGCCCGGACCCCCGCAAGAATTACGCCCGATGTTGGAAGAGCAGTTGCTGCCCGAAATTGTAAATCATTTTGATTTTGATATGGAGGCAACAATTATCGGTACCAGTATGATGGTTCCGGAATCGCTGCTCGAAGAGGCGTTACTGGAGGCGAGGCGCGGAACTGTACAGTGGAGCACCCGTGTTGAACCGTTTCGGATTATCTTTACTCTTTACGGGGACACAAAAGAACAGCTCAAAAAAGTTTTTCAAAGCGTAGAAGAGAAGCTCGGTCGGGATAAAATTCGAGAAAGAGTTCTTGACATTAGTTTGCGCATTGTCGATATTCTAAAGGAGCGTTCGCTTCTCCTTGTTACCGCGGAATCGTGTACAGGGGGACTAATCGGGAAATTAATAACAGACATTCCGGGAAGTTCTTCTGTTTTTTGGGGAGCTTTTGTTACCTATTCCAATTCAGCTAAAAAAAATATTCTTGGGGTAGAAGAAAATGTGTTACTGGAGCACGGTGCCGTTTCAAAGGAAACGGTACGAGCGATGGCGAAAGGGGCACTAGACGGTTCTGATGCCGATATATCGGTGGCCGTATCCGGAATTGCCGGCCCTGAGGGGGGAAGCGATGATAAACCGGTGGGGACCGTTTGGGTCGGTATTCGTACGAAAGACGGGGCTAAAGAGATAAAACACCGGTTACACGGCTCCAGAGATGTAGTTCGAAGAGTAGCTTCCGTCGCGGCACTTCTCACTGTTGAGGAAGCCGTGCTTTTTCCGGAAAGACTTGACAGGATACTTTAATAGGGCTATAGTAAAGCATCGAATAAAGCTTCTTTACGTTCCATAAAAACCCTGTAGCAAATAAAGAAATGCAAATCAATAGAGGTGAGCTTCTTTCAAAATGGGGCTGTGTGGCAATTGCAAAAATTTCAATTACTTACTACACAAAAATTTAATTTTTGCAGCCCTAATTAAATAGTGATTTTTGCAATTGCCTCAGGTAATTGTAAATACCACGAATTCCACCGGATAACGAAGATTTTTTATGTACGGCAGTAAATATAGTTAATTGAGATTTTTGCAATTGCCGTATGTCTATATGATGCAAGAGTCTCATAAGATAATTTAATTATTTGGAGTTATTCTAATGAGCGATACCCGCAACAACGGAAATGGCTTTCCGAAAGAGAGTAAAATAGAAATGGATGAAAATTCGCAGCAGGAGCTCGATTATAGTCAATCGTTGGAATCCGGTAATCAGGACAGTCAAAAAAGCGATGGAAATGAGAACGGCAACGGTTCTAAAACTCTTATGAACGGAAAAAAAACAGCTACCAAAGGACGTGGCAAACGTAAAAAGATCCGAGTTGAACTCATTAAGGATTCCGGGCCTGAAGAGGATAGTAATAATGAAATTAACCTGAATGGGGAGGCCGAGATGAGTGAGGAAGAGGAACACAAAGAAGAAAGAACCATGAGTTCGAATAATGGTGGGGACAGCACAAAACAAAAAGGTAAATCGGGAAAGAAAAAAGCGGTTGCAGTCAAAGAAAGAAAAAATAACGATGAAGAAAACGAAGATACCAATCGAGAGAAACTGAGCATAAATGAGTTGACACGAATGCCCATGGAAGAGCTGCGACAATTCGCCGCGACGATGGGTAAGAGCAGAGAAGACATGATTACTCTGCGCAAACAGGAGCTCATTTTCAACATTTTAAAAACCCATACGGAGCGGAAGGGAATTATCCATGCGTACGGCTCTTTAGAAATTTTGCCGGATGGCTACGGTTTTCTCCGTTCCCCCCAGAATAGTTATCTTCCGGGTTCCGATGATATTTATATTTCCCCTTCTCAGATTAGGCTTTTTAACCTGAGAACGGGCGATATTGTCGCCGGACAGATCAGAACTCCGAAAGAGGGGGAGCGCTTTTTCGCTATGCTTCGGGTTGAAAGCGTTAATTTTGATGATCCCGAGGTGGCCCAGTCGAGAATTCCTTTTGATAACTTGACCCCTCTCTATCCCGACACTCGGCTCAACATGGAGATGCCGAACGGGGATATATCCACCAGGATGATCAATCTCTTTTGCCCTATCGGTAAAGGGCAGCGAGGTCTGATTGTCAGCCCGCCACGAACCGGGAAAACGATTCTTATGCAGAAGATCGCAAATGCCATTACCACCAATCAGCCGGAGGTCAGTCTTATCGTCCTGTTAATTGATGAGCGGCCTGAAGAGGTAACCGATATGAAGCGGAATGTAAAGGGCGAAGTCATCTCCTCTACTTTCGACGAGCAGGCAACCAGGCACGTGCAGGTTGCCGAAATGGTGATTGAAAAGGCGAAACGCTTAGTAGAACACAAAAAAGATGTCGTTATTCTGTTAGATTCTATAACCAGGTTAGCCAGGGCGTACAATCAGACCGTTCCGACTTCAGGTAAGATACTCTCAGGCGGTGTCGATTCCAACGCGCTGCATAAACCGAAACGATTTTTCGGCGCAGCCAGAAATATTGAACAGGGGGGTAGTCTTACTATCGTAGCAACAGCACTTATCGATACCGGTAGCAGGATGGATGAGGTTATTTTTGAAGAGTTCAAGGGGACCGGTAATATGGAGATTAACCTCGATCGGAAGCTTTCGGACAGACGGCTCTTCCCGTCAATCAATATCAAGCGGTCCGGAACAAGAAAAGAAGAGTTGCTGCTTACGGAGGAAGAGCTGAACAAGATGTGGATTCTGCGGAAAGTGATCAACCCAATGGATGATGCCGAGATAATCGAACTGCTCATTGACAGAATGAGTAAAACAAAGAATAATGAGACATTCCTCCGTACAATGAATACTACGGGAACAGGAGAATAGAAGGGGGCGTTCCAACATGACTATCCCCAAAAAGTTTTAAGAAAATAGTGGAGGATATTATGAAAAAAGATATACATCCAAAATACAACAAAACAACGATTACCTGCGCGTGCGGTAATGTTATAGAAACGCGATCAACGGCAAAAGAACTTCATGTGGAAATCTGCTCCAACTGCCACCCCTTTTTCACGGGGAAACAGAAATTGGTCGATACAGCGGGTCGGGTAGAACGGTTTAAAAAGAAATACGGAATCAAAGAAGAGTAAACCTACTCCGCACCCTCCTCAATATCAATACCACGACCACGAGTCCCATGCACAGAAAAGGAAGGATATCTCCGTAACGAGTGTAGGGGGTCACGGAAGATTCTGCATAAATTGGGACGGAAGCGGTTAAATATGCTTCGGTAAAGAGGGGGAGCGACTTGAGTGCTTTACCATGAGGACCTATGACTGCCGTCACTCCGGCGTTAGTACTGCGAATAAGTACACGCTTCGTTTCTACGGCGCGAAAGAGGGCGACAACGTAATGTTGGGTCTCCGCGCTTACCTTCTTAGACCAACTGTCATTGGTTAAATTGATTAACATATCCGCCCCGTTTAAGATAAGCCGCCTGCAGATATTCGGAAAAGCATCTTCAAAACAGATCGGCGCGCCAAAGGATACCGGAGCTTCTTCTCCCTTATCGGATGAACCGGGGACGGAGAAAACTGTATACTCTTTTCCTAAAACCCATCCGGCACTGTAGAGACCAACATACGTTGTGAAAAAATTGCGAACAGGTTCCAGTTCCCAGAAAGGGATATGTTCCGCAAGCGGGACCGGGTGCTGCTTGCCGTAATGTTCCACGATCTCTCCCTCCGGGGAGAGCAAAATAGCACTGTTCATCATCGCGTAACTTTCCCAGTCGACTGCGTATGGAGCGCCGATGAGCATATAGGTATCAATTTCCTTTAAAAATGGTAAGAAGGGGTCTCCTTGGGGGCGTTCCATAAAAAAATCCCGATACTCATCGAGCGGTCTGCTCAGGGCTGTTTCGCTCCACACGATGAGGTCGATCGGTTTATCCGTCTCCTCGAGTCCCTTCCGAGTCAAGTCTTGACCTATCGTGAGACTCTTAATCTCGTTTCCGCTCAACCAGCTGTCGATATTTTGCTGCACCAAAAGAACGGAGAGCCTCTTTTTCATTAGAATTTCCGTATTAAGTCGATATATTCCATAAG
>CAZJBZ010000270.1:0-6650 GCA_964543975.1 uncultured Spirochaetales bacterium | reverse complement strand
GGTCGAAATAGAGACTCCTGCTAAATCGGCGACATCATAAATAGTACTTTTCATCTTCGCTTCACTTTTTATAGCATACGATCATAATATACAATACCATAAAAAAAATAAAAGCGCTTTAATAAAATATATAATATTGAGCCCCTTTTAAAATAGTGATTTTTGCAAGTGCCTCTATTATTAAAGAATATTTTTGTAAATTATAAGAATATTAACAATACATAAAATATATAGCAATAAGTATCAAAAAACGGTCTAAATTTTAGTTGACAACTAAAATGTGTCCCTTTATAATCAAAAATTGTAAAAGCGCTTTCATGAATGTTTGGTAACTATATGGGCAGATGTCGGACTGTTGCTCTGCTCACTATAACGACCCGAACGGCGTACATGTGATAAGCGCTTTCTATTACTCTTTAGGCCGATATAGTCGGCTTAAAAAATTTTCCAGGAGGTTTCCTTATGAAAAAAGCATTAGCTTTTGTTTCGGCACTTCTTTTTGTAGTTTCTCTCGTCGGTCTGTGGGCCGGTGGACAACAGGAAGGAGGACGTACCGGGAAGGACGTAACCATCACACAGGTTACTCACGCTGCAGGATGGCTGCCGGGTTTCACGCAACTGGCGGAAGAATGGAACGCCGCGGACAATCCGTTTAAGGTCAAAGTCGAACTTGTTCCCTACGGTGAATACGATCAAAAGATGCAGGTCATGCTCAGCTCCGGCAATGCCCCGGACATTTTTTGGTTGAACCGTGAAGGGTTCATGTTTTACGCGGAAGGTGGCAAGCTGCTTCCCCTGGACGGTTACATCGAACGGGACAACTACGATCTGGACCAGTTTTTTCCGCAGGCCGTCGATGAACTGGTCGTCGGCGGTAAGATGCTCGCCATGCCGATGGTTTACCATTCCGGTTACGCGGGACTCTTCTATTTAAAAGATGCCTTCGATGAAGAGGGACTGGAATATCCGAATGAGAATTGGACTTACGAAGACCAGTATCTTAAGGCGGCAAAAGCGTTGACGAAAGATACCGACGGTGACGGTAAAATAGACCAATTCGGCAGTACTTTCGGGACCGCGCTCTGGGGGCAGATTCAGGTGATGATTTTCTCTTACGGCGGCAGAATTCTCAATGACGACGGTACCGAAGCGGTGCTGGGAGACAAGGCAACCCGGGCAATCGGTTTTATGAGAGATCTCGCCCTCATCCATAAGGTAGTTCCACCTCTCAACTCCGAAGTCGCTTTCAGGAACGGGATCGTCGGGATGGAACCGGGCGGTTATTGGAACATCGGTGACAACTTGAAGCAGCTCGATAAAGAGTGGGACGCGGCACCACTGCCGAAGGGTCCCGCCGGTAGTGTCGCTGCATGGGGTGCCGGAGCGCTCTTCTGCGTGCCGGAGAATGCCGAATATCCGGACCAAGCGTGGGAATACATCAAATACCTTTTAACAGACGAACGTGAACGGTTTTACATGGAGCAGGGTTATAATCCGTCTTCAAAACCGGAAATTGCCGAAGAGTTTCGCGATCAAAAAGGGCTCGCTCCTTTTATCGATGCCCTCTACGATCACAGGCGTGCCATTCTGCCACATAATTACAGACAGAATGAGATGAAGCGGGCCATTCAATCGTCATTTGAATTGATCATTTCCGGTGAAATGGGACTCGAAGAGGGCATGGAGAAGATGAGAAAAGACCTCAACACCGTACTCAAACGGCCGGCGCCGTAATTGTATTTTAAAAGGGGGAGGTAGTTCCATGCCTAAAATATCACGAAGAAGGCGCAAAGAAGTCATTGAAGGGTATCTCTATATCAGCCCATGGTTTCTATTTTTCTTTATCTTTACATTCGGACCTATTGTGGCTTCTTTGTTCCTCAGTTTTACCGATTTCTCCTTCGGTTCTTCGTTAAACTTTGTCGGGTTTGAGAACTTTCGACAGATTTTTTTTGAGGATTCCGACTTCACCATATCGTTGGGCAACACAGGTTATTACACCTTTCTTGCCGTCCCTTTAGGACTGATCGGGTCGCTTTGTATCGCCTGGCTCTTGAGCCAGGATTTTCCGGGAAGAACGATCCACAGGGCAGTTATCTACCTCCCCCAAATTATTCCCATCGTTGCATCCGCGTTCATATGGATGTGGATGTTCGATCCGCAGTTCGGTATTGTCAACAATTTCCTCTCCCTTTTCGGCATTGACGGGCCGAACTGGTTCGGCAGTACGCAGTGGTCCAAACCGGCCCTCATCCTTCTCGCACTGTGGCGGATGGGAGGAACGCGGTGCATCATCTTCATCGCCGGTCTCCGCAATATACCCGACCACTATTACGAAGCGGCAACGGTTGACGGTGCGTCGGGATGGCAGCGGTTTACAAAAATAACCCTGCCTCTTTTGACCCCCACCATCTTTTTCAACATGGTGATGGATATTATCATTTCATTTCAGGTTTTCGCGGAAGCGTACGTTACTACCCAGGGTGGACCGGGAAATTCGACCTTCTTCTACGTGCAGTACATCTACGAACGCGCGTTTGCCAGTTTTCAAATGGGATACGCATCAGCGATTGCGTGGATTCTCTTTCTTATCATTCTTGGATTCAGTCTTTTCCAATTTGCTTTTTCCAAGAAATGGGTCTTTTACCGATAACGATGAGGACAATATAGTATGAATATTGCAGGTTCAAAATACAGAATACCGATATTGGTCATCTTGACCACGATGATAGCGATTGTTTTTTTTATACCGTTGCTGTGGGCCATCAGTTCGTCGTTAAAAGGGCCGACCGAGTTGTACGATCTTCCCGTAAAATGGATACCGGATAATTTGCGCTTTTTTAACTACATAGAAATCTGGCAGCGTATTCCGCTGGCACGGTTTTTCCTCAATACGGCAATTGTTACCGGTTTCGCGGTGTTGGGAATTGTCTTGGGAAGCGCAGTTGTTGCCTACGGTTTCTCCTGGTTCGAATTTCCGGGAAAAAACATTCTCTTCTTGATGATGCTCTCTACCCTCATGCTGCCCCTGTCGGTCTACATGGTCCCGCGATATTTCATTTTCGCGAAATTGGGCTGGGTGGATACCTTTCTACCCCTGATTGTACCGTGGCTCGGCGGAGGACCTTTCGCCATTTTTCTTATGCGGCAGTTTTTCAGCACGCAACCGCAGGAATTGAAGGACGCCGCCACAATCGACGGATGCGGAAGTCTCCGTTTTTTTGTCGCTATTTTATTGCCGATAACAAAACCGGCGATGGCCGCAATGGCGATTATCGCCTTTCAGTACCATTGGAACGATTTTCTCCGTCCCCTTATCTATCTGAATACGACGAGTAATTTCACCTTGGCATTAGGACTGCGGTTTTTCCAGCAAACCCAGGGTGCCGGCGGTGAACCGCTCAACCATCTTCTCATGGGGGCCTGTTTGGTTATGGCCGCACCTGTCGTAGTCTTTTTTATTGCGGCACAAAAGCAGTTTTTCGGTGCCTTGGCCATGACCGGGCTGAAAGGGTAAAGGAGAAAATCAAAGTGAAAGCAATACTCATTCTAATGGACAGCTTAAACCGACATATGCTTCAGACGTATCGCAATACATGGGTTAAAACACCGAACATCGAACGGCTGGCCTCCACGTCCGTCGTCTTTGATAATCACTGGCTCGGTTCGGCCCCCTGTATGCCGGCACGCAGAGACATTTTTACCGGTCGTCTTAATTTTTTGGAAAGGAATTGGGGCGGCATCGAACCGTTCGATATAACCCTCCCCGGACTTCTTCGAAAAAACAACATCTTTACCCATATGATTACCGACCATTACCACTATTTTGAAATTGGCGGAGAGAACTACTGCCAATGTTATGATACTTGGGAACTTCTGCGGGGGCAGGAATTCGACCCATGGGTCTCGCTGATCAATCCACCCCAGCCGCCGGAAGACCACTACGGAAAAGCAAGTCCGCAGTACGAAGCGAACAGGTCCGCCTTTCAAATGGATGCAGATTATCCGACACCGAAAACGTTCGATGCGGCCTGTAGATGGATCGGTGCAAACGCGGATACCGACAACTTTTTTCTGACGGTAGAGGTGTTCGACCCGCATGAACCGTTCGATACGCCCGATGAGTATCTTGAACTCTACGATGATCCTTACGACGGGCCGTTTTACAACTGGTCGACCTACGCACCGGTTACCGAACCGGATGAGGCGACGGAACATCTTCGGAAAAAGTATGCCGCCACTCTGACGATGGCGGACAAATGGCTTGGGAAATTTCTCGATACCTTGGAAGAGAAGGGGATGTTCGATGACACATTGATTATGCTGACGACCGATCACGGTCATATGCTCGGTGAGCACGGATATACCGGGAAAAACTTCATGCATGTGTATAATGAACTCGCTCATCTACCCCTCATCGTTCATCTGCCGAACCACGCTAACGCGGGGAAACATGTCAAAGCGCTTACTCAGAATATCGATCTTATGCCCACCCTGTTGGACCATTTCGGAGGGCCTGAAGTGCCTGAGAGAGTGCAGGGCAAATATTTACGGTCGGTATGGGACGGGACCGGTTCGGGCTTTCACTCCGAGGTGCTCTACGGCTGGTTCGGAAGGGCGGTCAACGTTACCGACGGCAGCTACACCTATTTCCGCGCCCCCGCGCGCGAAGACAACTACCCCTGTTACGCCTACTGTAGTCTTCCCACCACCCTCTGGAGTTATATGGGCTTGGACTGCATGAACGAGATAGAAACGGGACGGTTCTTACCCTATACCGACTTCCCTGTGTATAAAATTCCCATGCATGGAAAAAATTATATGGGAAGCCGCCGTTACATAAACCAATCACAACTGTTCAATGTCCAAAATGATTATCAGCAAACAACACCTCTTAATGATGTATCAATCGAGCGTCGCATGGAGGACACACTTGTCACGGCCATGAAACGGGCAGGGGCACCTTCGGAACAGTTTACCAGATTAGGTCTGGAGGGAGTAACGCCGTGAGGGGCGGACCGTTCAGACCGTATCTGTTTAAAGACACGAAACAGTGGGTGCGTAAAATTCAACCCGAATGCAATCGAAAAGGGCCTGTAAACCTTAACTGCTCAATCGATCCAGCGGTTGTGGAAGCGGCCGGCGGTTATACCTTCCGTATGAGATTTCGCTGCGGTACGGGTCTAACCTTAAGACCCGGGACCCATATCACCTTTGAGATACCGACATCATGGGAAACCCATCTTGGTAATACCTTCCGGCGGGGATTAAGGACGGTGGGAAACAGAGATCAAATCCGGTTAGGTTATGGTGCGCTAACCACTGTCGAGTGCAGCAACAGAGCGGTAACCGCGGAACTTGCAGCTTCGTACGGTGATTTTTGGGACCTTGTCGATATCGTCATCCAAGACGGGACCCTCTGTGAGAAGGATGAACTGATCGTCATCCTCGGGGCCCCCGAAGGCAATAAAGTACAGGTCCAGAAACACGCCCAGAAGGTGACCATCCCGGTCTGTCTCGATGTTTCGGGAGAGAAGGAGTATCGACGAGTAGCACAGCCTCCCACGCTCCGGGTCATCGGGGCTTATCCGGCTCTGATACGCCTCTACGCACCCGCCGTAGTCCGTTCCGGGGAACTGTTCCAGGTGAAACTGCTTCCGGCTGATCTGTACAGTTACAATCCTGCTCCGGTCTATAGAGGGACTGTACAAGTACAACTGCGTTCAATTGCAGAGAAGCAGGATGAACAAGCGACACGGCAGACAATGTGTCGTGAGGCGGACTCCGGATTGTCGATCGATGCATCCTCGGAACCATACGGAAAACGTATTGAAACGTCTATTCGTCACCCCGGCTGCTACCACGTTGCCTGTTTTGATGCGGATTACGGTATTGGGGGAAAGAGTAATCCTGTTGCCTGCGATTTTTTTCCGGACCGTCGGAATATCTATTTCGGAGAACTCCACAGTCAAATGTGGGAGAGCATGGGAACGGGAACGACCGAAGAGTTTTTCACCTGGGGCAGGGACATTGCCGGTCTCGATTTTTGCGCTCCGGCAAACCACTATCGGTGGCGGTACGAAATTACTGAAGAGATGTGGAGCGATTTAGTCCACACCTGTAATCGTTATAACCGGGACGGCAGTTTCGTCACCTTGATCGGTTATGAATCTCAGTGGGAAGAGGGGACCGGCGATAAAAATGTTTATTATAGAGGGAGTTGGGGCAATTTTCATAAAGGATGGGAACAGCGGGACCCCAACGAGTTGTGGGAGCTGCTGCCGCCGGAGCAAGCATTGACCGTCCCTCACCACACCAAGTTCGGCAACGTGACCGACTGGTCTTTCCAAAACAACGAGTTTCAGCGTTTGGCCGAAATTTGTTCCAACTGGGGAATTTCGGAAACGGGAGGTGAGCGTTCGATACAAACAGCACTGGCTATGGGGCACCGGTTGGGGTTTGTCGGCGGGACCGATTCGCACTACGGCCTGGCGAACCAGGGAAGCTACCACGTTAACGACGGTAACGGACTTACGGCAGTGGTTGCGGACGAATTGACCCGGGAGTCGGTGTTTGACGCGCTGTATAACAGACGATGCTATGCAACAACCGGAGATAAGATTATTCTGGACTTCGAACTCAATGGTCAT
>CAZJBZ010000269.1:0-6673 GCA_964543975.1 uncultured Spirochaetales bacterium | reverse complement strand
TGTTTCTGTTGCTTGCTCATACCCGGTAAGACAGGGGAAATGGGGCTGCTGCTTCAAAATTTGGGAAAAAAATTAATCCGTTCGGGTTAGGAAGGTGTGCCGCAGGATGCGGCTACACCACAAACCGTTCCCAGACGGGACGGCGGTCGTTGAAGTTAATCAGAAAGCCCAACTTGCACCCCGCGTCGTGCTCCCGTCGTGTCTCTGTCGTGGTTAATATTTAGGGACAATTTTTAGTCTGACAAATTGAAATGTCCTTGACGCTCGTAAAATAGTACCTTTGACATTTGCTCTAAAAATGGTAACTAAACACAGCTGGGTAAATTTACACTGGTATTTTATACCAGGCTCTTCAATAAAAGTTGAAATAGGAACGCTACGCTACAGATTCTCTTCAAGTTTTTGCACCTCATCCAGGGAAAGCCCGGTAATTTTTATAATCAGGTTTACATCGAGTCCCTCTTCAAGCATCCTTCGGGCTTCTTCCATTCTTGCTTCCTTTTGCACTCTTTCCCATCCTTCTTCTCTACCTTCCTTTCTCAGTCGTTCGGCTGTCGTCATGACCGTCTCATCCGGCTCCTATCTCTGTTGCGGAATAGATATACCGACATACACTTATGGCAATTGCAAAAATGACAATTTTAGAAGTTGTAAAAATAGCGAATGTTTACAGTGTCAGTAATCGATATTTTTGCAATTGACACACACCGTATTTTGTAAGAGTATCACCTTCTAAAAACCGTAGCCCTTCTTCTTCTTTAAAATATAGTATACTAAGTTTGAAGAAATCTATCATATGGTGTTTATTGGCCCATACTAGTTATAGACTGATTGGGGCATCGTATCTTGTCGTAGGTAATAATATTCACCATGTTGGTTTCTTTTAAAATGGTTAATAGACAAATTAGATGCAAAATTATAGAATTAATTATGCCGACTATATCGATGTTTTTTGGAATTGTGGTAAGGATGTACACAGGTGCAGCCGAACATAATCCTCCGCATTTCCATGCTTATTAGCAGATTGGGAATTGGCCCAAAACGGCGAAACTCCTTATAGAATAGAACCTTTGAAATGAATGGAGAGGTATTCATGTACTTAGGAATTACTGATGTGAAATCATTACCTAATTTACACCTTGAACTTACATTTGAAAATAATGAACGAAGGGTTTTTGATGTAAAACCATATTTGCAGAAGGGGATTTTTACCGAATTAACGGACAGGAAAAAATTTGAATCAGTTCGGGTTAGTTATGATACGATCGAATGGGAAAACGGTGCCGATTTGGATCCGGAACTATTGTATGAAGAGAGTGTGCCGAAAGATGCGGCTACACCACAAACCGTTCCTAGACAGGACGGCGGCCGTTGAAGTTAATAAGAAAGCTGAGTCTACATCCAGAAATACGCAGGTAGTTGATGATTTGCGCCCGCATAACTCCGTTGAGCTCTGCAACGGACTATATTCCAGAATAACCTGACCCTGACCCGGCGCGGAACCGGAAACACCAAGAGGACAAACAGGGATAAAAGTAGCGCTATTTATGTTTGGGGAATGTTTCCTGCTTCCGTTGTAGATTCTGGTTACGTACTCTAAAAGTGTGAGGGCTATCGAGTCGGGAGTGCGCTGCTGCCTCTCAATGTGGAGGGTTATTTTTATTCCCTTAATATATCCAACACTTCCCCTTTGGTCTCAGCAAAAACGAACTTGTCCAGTGCGTGGTCCAATTGTTCCGGGGAAGTACAGTTTCTAATCATCTCTGCTTCTTCATCATCCAGTACGAACTTTTTGCCTAATTGCCGGACCAGCACCTTCTGCTTGTCCTGTAGCTCACCTTCCACTCGACCCTCTTCTTTCAATTCATCCATGCTTTGTGCCAACATCGGTTTACTCCTTTCATTAGTATAATCCTTTACCTTTTGAATATCCACACCCTGATGTGCTAAAAGGCCTATGATATAGCGTCTCAGTAGGTCATAGGTATCCGGAATCTTCTCTTCTACCTTTTGTAACACATCGATGATCCTTTCGGCAGCCGTCTCACGCTGTTTCACGTTCGTTTTGTCCAGATAGAAAAAGTAGGCCGCAGCATTCTCTAACTCCAGCAAAACTGCATCATCTAAAAGGTTTTCATCGATCAGGAGATATTCGAAATCCGGGATGTACTTCAGGAGTTCCTCCGGTAACAACTGAAACTGGGAAGACAATCGCGGAGATTCCTGCCACTTCCGGTTTCCGTTGTAGATGACAATCGGGACTACCGGGGCAAGATGACCGAAGGAATCCAACTGCCTGTTGTAGATTCTGGTTACGTACTCTAAAAGTCTGAGGGTCATAGATTCGGGAGTACTCTGGAATTCCCGCAGGATGAATACGGAGAACTTATCTCCGGTTTTCAAGATAAAGTGGATAAGGAGATCGCCCTCCCGTCTTCTGTTCTCTATCTCCTTGAATACGGAAGGTTCGACGGTCATGGAACCAAAATCGAGTAGCTCTACCCATGGTTCTCCCACAAAAGAACGAAGGAGCGGTTCGATAATGGTCCGGTTGGAAAAAACTTCGGTAAAGGCCTCGTCATAATAGTGGTATTTCTGTTGATTGCTCATACTCGGTAAGACAGGCAAAAGTGCGCTGCTGCTTCAAAATTTGGGAAAAAAATTAATCCGTTCGGGTTAGGAAGGTGTGCCGCAGGATGCGGCTACACCACAAACCGTTCCCAGACGGGACGCATTTTACACCCGTTCTCTCACTTAATTCCGGTAATCGATGAACTAAATCATAATACAATCCGACCGCTCGAACATTAGTATGTTTAATCGAGCCTTCTTGTATAGTCTTCACGTGTCGTGCATTGTCGTGTTCCGGTCGTGTCTCTGTCGTGGTAATATTTTTTCCTTTTCTGAATTTTTTTCCTTGACAACCACTTTTACTTATGTTTTAATAAAAACACTTTAATTAAACTATTTTATTAAAGTGTTTCATAAAATGAATAAACAATTAGAACTGAAAAGCCAATTTTTGCCTCACATCAATCGTTATCTGGTTTTTAATGCGTTGAAAAGACACAGTCCTCTCTCAACCGATGATATTGTCCGGTTGACCGATATAAGCAAACCAACGGTTGCGAAAATAATCAAGGAATTGCAGCAGGACAACTACGTTCGAAGCGCGGGGAAAGGTGAATCGGTAGGCGGAAGGAAACCCGACCTGTACCAGTTCGATGCCGGGGCGCGGTTTATCTTAGGGGTTAACTTTGAAATACCAAAGGTGAGGATCATCGCCGTCGATCTTGCCGACAACATCATAACCAGTGAAAGTTTTTCGATAAACATAAAACAGAAGCAGGACACCATCTTAGAAAAATTACGCTTCGAAATCGGCACCATCCTGGAAGAATCAACCAAGATTTCACACAAAAAACTCATCGGAATCGGTGTTTCCATTTCCGGTTTTATCGACCAAAATACCGGTGTTTCACTTATGACACCCCGAATCCCTCACTGGAAAAACGTACCGATCGTCGATTTCCTGACCGGTTCCTTCAATGTTCCGGTACGGATCATCAACGATACCGACGCTATGACATTAGCCGAGCTGGAGTTTGGCAAGCAGAAGATCGAAGACAATCTGCTCTATATCGCGTTTACGGAAGGGTTAGGTGCCGGGCTGGTTGTAAACGGCGAACTCATTTCAGGCCGGTTCGGGAATGCCGGTTCGATAAGCCACATGATTGTGGAATCGGGCGGGCCGGAATGCATCTGCGGAAATAGAGGCTGTTTAGAAGTATTTGCCTCGGAACGGGGTGTTCTTAAAAATATAAGAAAAGATCAGGCCTTTAGAAACAAAGAAATTACCATAGAAAAAGTATTTGAACTGTATAAGAAAGGTGATCAGGTCTGTACGAAGGTAATGGAGGAGGCTGCTCATTATATGTCTATAGGTATTGCGAACTTGATTACGATTTTTGAAGTAAATCAGGTGGTAATAGGTGGAAGTGTTGTTGAAGCAGGTGAAAATTTTCTCAGTATACTTAGAGAAAATGTTGAATCATCTCTATTAGACATTTTAAAAATGGATTTATCTATTGAATATGCACATCTGCCTGATAAAAATGCAGGGGCTCGTGGCGCCACAATACCACTACTTAAAGAGTTTTTTAAGATACCCCAACTTCGCATAAGTTCACAACAAATAGAGGTAATGAACCCTTCTATTGCGGTTGGAAGGATGTGATCCAAAAGGGTGCTTTTTTAAATTGACCGAATGTTAGTAGGTCTATTAAATAATTATTTTCATTGAGGAGGAAATAAAATGAAAAGAATTACAAAGGTTTTATTAATTGGAGTTTTACTGTGTTCCTTATCAGTAGTCGTATTTGGAGAAGGCCAGAAGGAGAGTGGTGAGAAAAAAATTGAGTTGGAGTGGCTTTTTCATCTCCATGCAAATCAACCGGAATGGGGAGAACAGGCAATAGAGAAATATCAAGAAATGAATCCAAATGTTACTGTAAAACCGATCAATGTGCAGGGAAGGGAAGTAAGTACGAAGGCCAGATTAACGATGGCTTCCGGAACTGCACCAGATCTTTTGACAGTATTTACTCCGGCAGACGGGAGTTTCCTTGCTCTTTCAGACTATGTAGCCCCAGCACCGGAGCGAATCGCAAATGACGTACGGGAAAATTTTATCCCTGCCGTAGAAAATGCAGTAACTATCGAAGGGAAGATATATGGTTATACGCAAGAGGTCCAAACACTATTACCGTTTGTTAATGTTGATATCTATCAGGAAGCAGGAATTGAGTACCCGGAAACTTTAAAAGATTTTTTAGATGTTCAAGAAAAAATGTTAGTAAAAGAAGGGGGCGCATTAAAAAAGGCCGGTGTTTCTATGATAAACAATCAATGGAGATGGATCGGTCTCCATTACAGCCCTTTCCTATGGGGTTATGGTGGTAAAATACTTAATGATTCAAAAACAAAGGCGGCCTTTAATTCGGCAGCCGGAGAAGAAGCACTTATCGATTATAAAAAATTGGCACCAATTGAAATTACAGATGTAGGTGAAGCGTTTTATAAAGAACTTACAGCAACGTGGGTTTCTGGAGTACATTCCATTAAGGGTATTGATAGCAATGCACCCGATCTTAACTACAAAGTAATACCGGCACCTACAGGCAAAGACGGTAACAAAATTGCACTTGGGTACACTTGGATGACTGTTGTGAACAAAGCAACAGAAAATATGGAGGAAGCATGGAATTTTGCACAATATCTAAATGGAGAAGAACAAGATTGGCAAAGACATAATATAGTGGGTGTGATTCCACAAAATATAGCAAACATAGAGAAAGCACTTAGTGAAAATACACGATTATCTACTTTTATCGACGAGAGTAAGTATGCCCGATTTTATCCCAGAACCGAAAAATGGCTTGAAATAGAACAGGCAATAGGTACCGGTCTGCAAAAAGTCTTTGTAGAAGAAGAGACAATAGAAGAGGGATTAAGCAATTTAGAGGAAGAAGTCAATAAAATATTGGTAAAATAAATAGACAGTTTTTTGGGGTTGAGGGGAGCTCCCCCTCAACCTATTTTTATCCGTCTTATTCAGGAGATTGGAATGAATATTAAAAAAAGAATAACACCTTATGCATTTGTAGCACCGGTAATATTGACAATTTTAGCCGTAAAATTTTATCCTATTTTATACGCTTTTTGGATAAGTTTTACCGATTTTAATATTGCAACTGCTTCCAATGATTTTATTGGTATTGAAAACTATATTACGATATTAACGGATAATTATGTTATAGAATCACTGAAAAATACAACACAATTTGTTGTTGAATATGTTGTCATAGTAATTATTCTCGGGCTTAGTTTGGCGATTCTTACCCAAAATATTAGAAAACGAAGTTTATCCAATCTATTACAAGCGCTCTGTTTTGTCCCTTTTATAACTTCAATGGTTGCAATTTCTGCAATATGGAAATGGCTCTACCAACCGATGTATGGTGTACTTAACTATTTTCTTTCTTTTTTCAATATAGGACCCTATACATGGCTTGCTGATCCTAAAATGGCTCTCAATTGTGTGATTTTTATGACAATTTGGAAGAATATGGGTTATATCATGGTAATCTATACTGCCGGTCTTATTAGTATCCCCTATGAGTATTATGAAGCGGCCCGAATAGACGGTGCCAATAATATACAGCAGTTTAGACGAATAACCATTCCTCTTTTGAGAAACGTTACACTTTTTCTGGTAATAACCAGTATAATAGGAGCGTACCAGGTATTTACACAAACGTTTATCATGACTGAAGGAGGACCGGGAACAGCAACTCGTACACTTGTCCTTGAAGTATATCTTCGCTCTTTTCAGTTTTTCCGTTTTGGTGAAGGCAGTGCAGTCGCTTTTTTCCTGTTCTTCATCATACTAATCTTTACGATTATACAATTGAAGTTCGTCCCCTCGAGAGAAATTGGGTATTAGGAATAACTTTATGAAAACAATATCGATTTTCAGAGTGAAAAAAAACTTGAATGGCATGCTCAAATTGATTATTGCCGTTATTCTTGTTTTTATAGTTGGTTTCCCATTTCTATGGATGATAACAACATCATTTAAATCCTGCATAAAAGCGCCTTACAGAAGAGCGTC
>CAZJBZ010000268.1:0-6729 GCA_964543975.1 uncultured Spirochaetales bacterium | reverse complement strand
GCCCCTATGGGGCGCTGCCCACAAACCACCTGCTTTGCAGGTGGTTGTTGATTTCTTTCTACACTTCTTACATAGAAACGTAAAAAAATTGTTACACAAGTTGTGATATGTGTCAATCTGTTAATATACCGAGCACATGGGCTGCTTTTTCCAGCGTTTTCACCGTTATCAGACGAAGGAGCTGTAATCTCACAGGGATGGGGGACCACCCAAAATCCATCGATAATGCCGAACAAATTGGCCGGGGCAGTGCTGCTTTCGGCGGCAAATTGTCCGGTACTACTTAGCGGTTCTTGAAAAAGCTAAATGCTTATAATATATATAATTGTAATTTTTGTAATTGCCACATAGCCCTATTTTAAAAGAGGCTCAATTAATAATTGGTCAATATCTATTCTATCTTTCTTTTAACGATTGTTCTGATTTTACCTTGCAATGAAGTTATGAAATTGAAAAATGATAATTCTGGATTCGGTTCAGTGAATTTCCCTTTTAAGCCTTCATTTTCTGATGAAAGTAAAAAGCATGCCGAATCGTATAGTCGTTCTCTGATAAGTCTTGTACAAAAAAGATTATATCGGTCTGAATAAGAAGTATCTTTAAACTCAGGAAAAGAGGAAAAATGAGGTTCCGAAATTCTTACAGGTGAAATTGATCTTTGATGTTCTTCTAATAGCATTAAATATCCAACCCAAGGTTTACTTGAAGTTTTAAACGCCCCTTCTCTAAATGCAGTATTTAGGTCTGTTGCATTTCCTAATGCTTCTTCAACCCTATTGTTAAAGTTATTCCCGAACGATGGTCCACTATGAGATTTAAACTCAATGGAAGCAACAAGTTCATTGTCAACTACAACAACAAAATCCCAATCTTTAGCTGGACGGTAATACCCAGGAAGTGTAGTTTTTTTAACATGAAGATATTTGCGTTCTAATCCTTCTTCTTCAATAATTTTTGCGAACAGCTCAATAAAACCGTCCATCTGTTTTCCACCCGTCACCATTGATCTATTTCCGGCATCTTTTAAATCTGTTTTTTCGCCTTGTTTAGAACCTTGACTGCTTCTTGTCTCCCAAAAATGTTGAATAGCTTTGCTTGCTTCCCAGTTCCAGTCCATGTAACATTACTCCAGTTCATGTGTTTCTATTGTCACTTTACTAAAAAGATCATTTGATTGCCCAAGTAGTCGGTTTTTCGACATTTGGAAATAATCGGGATCGATTTCTATTCCAATGCTATTTCTACCCGCTAAAGCTGCTGCTAAATTAGTTGTTCCAGTACCCATAAACGGATCTACGACAGTATCTCCTACAAAGCTAAACATCCTAATAAGTCGATCGGCTAACGCAAGAGGAAATGGGGCAGGATGGTCCTTTGTTGACGTGCCTGGGATGTCGGTCCAAATTTGTTTAAAACAATTCTTATGAAAAGGATCTGAAATTATACTCAGAAGGCGTGCATAACGTGTTGGTTTACGGTATCCACCTGCTCTCCTCAGCATTAAGATATATTCAATATCATTTTTAATAATACCATTAGGTTCATAAGGTTTGCCTAGAAATCGAGAATTACCCTGTACCTCGTAAGAGGCATTTGCGATTTTATGCCAGATTATCGGAGCAAGGTTGGAATATCCAATTTTCCGGCAATGCTCTTGTATTGAAGAATGAAGGGGAACACATGTATGTTCGCCGTTGTTTTTTCGTCTAGATAGACAAACATCTCCTACAACACAAATAAGACGACCACCTGGAACTAAGGCTTCATAAAGCTTATTCCAAACAAGATCCAATCCCTCTAAAAAGAGATCATAATCTTCAATATGTCCCATCTGTCCGCGTAGATCGTTATATTTTTTTAATTTCCAATATGGCGGAGATGTAACAATGAGATGTATTGAATTCGGCTGTAGGAAATTTATTTTTCTAACATCGTCTTTAACAAGATGGTGAAAAGTAGGAACTTTTCTAATCACTTCTCCTATTTGAGTTATTATTTCTGGAGATTTTGCAATATATGGTATTACCGAATCTAATGATTGCGAAGAAATAATTTCCTCAATGGATTTTGGTAGTTGGGTTGGTTCAATATTCGGGATTTTAATTGTTCGTGTTTGTGTCTTCATATAAATAATTACATCCTATTTTTATCTATGACTTCAATTTTCTACGAAAACAAATACAATGTCCAGTTCATCGGTAGTGTCTTTAGTTTCCAAACACTTGTTATATACTTCATTTTCCCATGTCTTTAAAGGTTAATTCTTTCTCTTGGATGATGCAAGCTGTGCATTTTCTTCAAATTGCCAATCTCCATATGTGCATATCTCTGTGTCGTCCGTAATGAAACGTTTCCTAAAAGTTTCGCAATGTAAGCAGTATGTAAATGATGCGAGAGAAGATGGGTGCGACAGGCTTATCAAAAAGCGGGTGAAGGGAATCGAACCCTCAATTGAAGCTTGGGAAGCTTCCGTGTGACCACTACACCACACCCGCACTTTTTTCTCTTTTTTCCCGTTTCAACTATAACAAAGCCGAAGCCGGCTGTCAATCGGAGCTGCCGAATTCCCGGCCGAACGGCGAATACACCCGCGTCTATTCCTCTTCGGGTATTTCTTTCGGTCTAACGGTATATCTAAAAATTTCATTATCGAAAATAGAAACGATCAAGAGCGTATTTTCTTCCGCTATATAAGGTATCGCCAGTTCGCCTCCCGGAAATTTCATGGAAAGCACTTCACTCCGAATCCCTTCCGTTGTTATCGCCTCTACCTTCAGATCGACGAATATCGGATATTCCGGAAAGCTCCGTCGAAGAATTCCAAAGACCCGGCCTTCAGGTACAGCTACAGGCTCTACCATTTGTAATTGTCGAAAAGTGCCCATTTCTACGGATTCACCCGGATCCGGCACCTGAGAGATCACAGTCCCGGGTTCTTCGTCCTCTTCCGGCGGAAAAGAATCGAAGGTGAAAGGAATATCTCTCTCCACTAGTCTCTCCACGGCCTGCTGAAAATCCAAACCGATATAATTATCGACTATTTCCATTTCAGCTTGCGGACCCTTGCTGACTACCAGTTCTAAATCGGTCACCCCGGTTATCTTGGTTCCAGGTGTCGGTTTTTGCTCTAAAATTGTTCCCGGCTCAGCTTCATCGAACACCCTTACAACAGGCCGGCCTATCCTGAGCAACGGACCATAGGTCGTAAACATGGTTTGAAGGTGAATTTCCAGATCATCGAGTTTCCACCCCACATAGTCTTCAACCTTATCAATAACCGCACCCCGACTAACCTTGAGGATGATGTTGCTTCCCGCCTTCACTTGTGCCCCCGGCTCAGGGGTTTGTCCGAGTACCGTTCCTTTTTCTTCCGGGTTAGATGAGTAGTGAAGCTGAACTCGCGTGTTCAGGGCCTTTTCCTGTAAGTCGATAACGGCCCGTGAAAGTTCCGAACCGGTAACGTCGGGAACGAGTATCTGCTCGGCACCTTCGAGGGAGAGAGAGAAAACGATAAATCCTGTTATAACTGCAATTCCTACTACCGCAAGGCTGAGGAGTACAACAAATTTTCCTCCTCCGCTTTCGTGGTTCTTTTTTTTAAGAAGATTATTTCCCTGATCCTGCTGTTCCCGCATTCCTATTCTCCCAACACAGAATCGGTAAAACCGTGTACTCCGTTGATAAACGCTTTCCAATCCATCTGTTTTCTCGACTGCAGCTGTAACCGTTTTACGGCCAAAACACCGCCTTTAGTTTGTACCAAAATTCCGGCGTTCTTGTCTACACCGAGTACTTTTCCGGGTTTTTCATTCCCATACGATGGACCATCACATTCACCGTATGGATAGGCCTCGATAATGTTCAATCGCTTTCCCTTCCAAAACGTGTGAGCTACGGGCCACGGATAATAGGCCCGAACTTTTCGGTTTATGATTTCAGCAGTCTCTTCCCAAGAAATGAAAGCGTCTCTCTGCCGGATAAGTTTGCAGTAGCTCGCCTCGGACTCTTTCTGCCGTACCGCTTCTTCTTTTCCGGAATCGATACGCTTCAGAACATCAACCATCATATGAGAACCTTTTTCCGCGGCTATTCCGGTTATATCTTCGGTAGTCTCGTTCCCGTCAAGAGGGATTTCTTCCCGTGCCAAGATATCGCCGCTGTCCATTTTAAGCCCAACCCGCTGAATCGTGATTCCCGTCTTTTTATCACCGTTAAGGATTGCCGCGGGAATCGGAGACGGCCCTCTGTATCGCGGTAAGAGGGACGGATGAAGATTGACAGCCCCTCGCGAGAAGAGGTCGAGAAAGGCTTTGTCGAAAATCTTTCCGAACGCGACAACAACCAATACATCGGGCCGGCGCGCCTTGATCTTTTTTCGCACGGAACTATCTAAAGTGAAAGATTCAATAGTCGTAAGCCCCAGCTTCTCTGCCGTGGCCTTGACCGGTGATTTTTGTTTACTCCGGCCCCTTCCGACTAACGTGTCGGGATTGGTTAAGACGCCGACAACGGAAAAAAAGGTGTTGCACCTCTCGAGAGACGGGACGCTGATATCCGGACAACCGGCAAACAGAATTCTCATCGACTGGGCCTCTTTTAAGAACACGGATATCAGGCGATTGCAAAAAGTACGATATATAGACATTATTGGATTTTTACTTCTTCAGCCTTGATAGAATGGTGATTTTCGCAATTGCCTCAACTATTAACTAATCGTTTATAATCCTTTAAGACCCTATTCCTCTTTTTCTCATTCAGATGGTCTACGAAAAGGATCCCATTGAGATGATCGTACTCATGCTGGATTACCCTGGCCAAGAGCCCCTCAGCTTCCAAGGTAAACGGTTTTCCGTCAATATTCCACGCCTGCACCTGCACCCTACTCGATCGAGCGATATCGGCATAAATTCCGGGAATACTGAGACATCCTTCTTCATAAGGGACCTGTTCGGGAGAGGTAGCAATAATTTCCGGATTGATGAACACCCGCGGCTCATCCTCCGGCACGTGACAGACGAAAAGGCGTTTTAATTCCCCTACCTGCGGTCCGGCAAGGCCTATTCCCTTTCCGAAATACATTGCCTCGAGCATTGCCTGCGCGAGATGTTCTATGTTTTCATCAATATCCGGTATAACGGATGCTTTCCGATGCAGTATATCTTCTCCAATTTTTACGATATTGAGCATACTGTATGTCCTTGTATGATATAGTAGTAAAAAAAAGTTTCATCGTCAACGCAATTCCTTAGGCCCGAACCGCCAAAGCATAGAACTAGTAGAGAAAATCGTGTTATAAAAGAAACCTATGACTTCTCTCGAACAATACAGGATAGTGTTAGTACGACCCGAGGACGGCGCGAATGTAGGTGCCGTGTGCCGAATCATGAAAAATATGGGATTAAGAAACCTCTCTATAATACAAGGGCGAGAACTCGATAAAAATCGAATTAAGCAATTGGCACTACGAGCGTATGATATTTTTCAGAACGCAACTCTTTATTCGGAAATGAAACCGGCATTACGGGACAGCATGTTGACCGCGGGATTTACCAGAAGGACCGGCAGGTGGCGAAAATATATCTCCTACACCCCTGAGCAGTTAAGGGACCGTATTCAGACCATTCCCGTGAATAGGGAAAAAGAAAACGGGCCGGCAAAACCAAAATATGTAACCCTCGTATTCGGAAATGAAAGAAACGGTTTAAACGATGAAGAATTATCTCTCTGTGACTGCGCGGTCCACATTCCAACGGTGAAACAGTTCCCGTCTCTCAATCTCTCACACGCGGTGGGGATTGCCGTCTATCTTTTGGCCGGTGCCGCTCACAGACCGATAACAGGCAGCAATCTGCCGGTTACCAGGTCACAACTCAACGAAACGGTCCAATCAATTACAGCCTCCTTAGCGGAGGTTGGCTTTTTCACCCTTACCGATGATATCGAATTGGGAAGATTTTTTCGAGACATTTTCGCGCGAGCTCTCTTGTCCGAGCGGGAAGCTAAGCGGCTGGAAGAGATTTTTAAGAAAATCGCCGATATGAAAATTCATAAAAGAGAAACAGGATCGACATCGATTTCCATATATACCCCGGAGGGAAGAATAAAATGAGTTGCCTGCTCGGAGAGGTGATGATGGAAGCGAGAAAAAGAGGAAGTGCGAATGATTAATTGGAACCGGTAATTGCCTGCTATTACGGATAACGGACATTCCGCCGGTCCCAATACTTCAGTTGAGGGTCCGGTCTTGCTGTTCAGCAAAGCGGCAAACTTGCCTATACACTGCTCCGCTTTCCGACTGTTTTTACCGCGAAAGACAATCCGAAATAACCTGGCGAACGGAGGAAAACCCAATTCTTCCCGCATTGCCAACTCCTGAGAGTAAAACTGTTCCATATCAGTTTCAGCACTCAAAGCGATTGCAGGATTTTCGGGACTAAATGTTTGGATATAGACTTCCCCATCGGGCAGGAACCTTCCCGCCCTTCCGGATACTTGGACAATGAGAGCAAAGGTCCGTTCTGCCGCCCTGAAGTCGGGTAAATGGAGCCCCGTGTCCGCGGAAACAATACCGATAAGCTTTACACCCGGAAAATTGAGCCCTTTTGCCACCATCTGGGTCCCCAGCAGCAGATCGATAGTACCCTTTCGAAAGTCATCGAGCATTTGTTTTAAGACGCCCCGCTTCCGTACCGTATCGGAATCAACACGCGCGACCGTTAGCTCGGGAAA
>CAZJBZ010000267.1:0-6733 GCA_964543975.1 uncultured Spirochaetales bacterium | reverse complement strand
CGGCATCAGATACTTCTCGAAGATTATGGGGAGGTATATTGGTGGCCATCCCTACGGCGATACCGCTGGCGCCATTAATAAGGAGGTACGGTACCGAGGCGGGCAGTACCCAAGGTTCCTGCATTGTATCATCGTAATTTGGTCCGAAGTCTACAGTTTCTTTCTTAATATCAAGAAGCATCTCTTCCGCAATAGCTTCCATTTTCGCCTCGGTATACCGCATGGCAGCGGGAGGATCACCGTCGACACTGCCGAAATTACCCTGGCCTTTAACCACCGGATAGCGCATAGAAAAAGGCTGAGCAAGCCGGACCAGGGCCTCGTATATTGATTGGTCCCCATGAGGATGATATTTTCCAAGGACATCCCCCACGATTCTTCCGCATTTCTTATTAGAACGGTCCGACCGCAGCCCCATTTCGTTCATGGTAAAAAGGATCCGCCGATGCACCGGTTTTAACCCGTCACGAACATCCGGCAGGGCCCTGCTGACGATAACCGACATTGCGTAATTGAGATATGACTGTTTTATTTCATCTTCGATTGCTACGGGAATAACTTCACTTTTTTCTTTACCCAATTGAGATACCTCTCTCTTGAATTATCATTCTTAACTATCAGACGTCCAAATTAGTAACTTCGAGGGCGTTCTCTTCAATAAATCGACGACGAGGAGCTACATGCTCTCCCATCAAGGTAGTGAAAATGTTTTCCGCTTCCACCGCGTCTTCAAGTTTAATCTGCATTATTTTTCTTGTTTCGGGGTCCATCGTTGTCTCCCATAACTGGTCGGGATTCATTTCACCAAGCCCTTTATACCGCTGCAGATTAGACTTCTCTTCCCTCATATCCGTTACTCTAAAGAAATGGTCCTTCTCTTCTTCATTATAAAAATATTCGATCCGTTTCCCCATGGTTAGTTTATAGAGCGGCGGCATAGCGATAAAGACATGTCCCCGTTCGATTAGTTCCGACATGTAACGAAAAAAGAAGGTAAGGAGCAGTGTACGAATGTGTGAACCGTCAACGTCCGCGTCAGCCATGATGATAACTTTGTGATAACGCAACTTCATAACATCAAAATCACTCCCCGCGCTTGCACCTAGTGTTGAGATAATCGGCTGCAGTTTTTCATTTGAAAGAACTTTGTCCATCCTTGTCTTCTCGACGTTTAGCATTTTTCCCCATAGAGGAAGAATTGCCTGAAATCGCCGATCCCGTCCCTGTTTAGCGCTTCCTCCCGCGGAATCGCCTTCAACTATATAGATTTCACACTGTTCGGGGTCTTTCTCGCTGCAGTCCGCCAGTTTACCCGGAAGCCCGGTGCTTTCGAGAAAACTTTTCCGTCTTGTCAACTCCCGCGCCTTTCGTGCTGCAGCTCGGGCTTTTGCAGCCATTGTTGTTTTTTCCAATATTTTTTCAACGACGTTCGGATTCTCTTCGAAATAACTAGTTAAATTTTCATTTACAAGCGACTCGACAATACCTTTCACTTCCGAATTGCCGAGCTTTCCTTTTGTCTGACCTTCAAATTGAGGGTTCGGCATTTTAATGGAAATGACTGAAGTGAGTCCCTCCCGGACATCATCCCCGGTAAAACTCTCTTCCAGTTTTTTAGAGAATTTAGACTTTTTTAAGAAATCGTTTAAAGTTCGTGTTAATGCCGATTTGAATCCCGCTAAATGGGACCCTCCTTCTCGGGTATTGATATTGTTGACAAACGAAAAAATGGTCTCATTGTATCCTTCATTATATTCTACCGCGACCTCTACATCGATATTTTCTCGTGTGGCCTCAAAATAGATCGGCTCTTTATGGATCGGTGTTTTATTTTTATTAAGAAAGGTAATGAAAGATTTTACTCCTCCGTCGAATTGGAAAGAATGCTTTTTCGGTTTCGTAAGACGATTATCAATGATGTCAATAGTTACTCCTTTATTGAGGAAAGCCAGCTCGCGAAGTCTTTTTGAGAGGATATCGAAACTGTAGGTAACCGTTTCAAAAATCGTTCTATCTGCAAGAAAGCGTGTTTCCGTTCCGTTCAATTCCGTTTTACCCAACTCTTTGATCGGCTCCTGAGGTATTCCTCTTTTATATTTTTGATAGTAAATAATGCCGTTTCTATAAACGAATACTTCACACCATTCGGAAAGAGCGTTAACGACCGAAACACCGACTCCGTGCAATCCACCGGAGACCTTATAACTGTTTTTATCAAATTTTCCACCGGCATGCAGCTTTGTCATAACCACTTCCAATGCGCTTATGTTTTCGTCGGTATGGAGATCGACCGGAATTCCTCTCCCATTGTCAGTTACGGAGATAACATTGCTTTTCTCAATACTTACCGATATCTTACTACAAAAGCCGGCAAGGGCTTCATCTATGCTGTTATCGACAACTTCATATACTAAATGATGCAGGCCGTCCGGTCCTGTAGAACCGACATACATTCCGGGGCGTTTTCTAACTGCATCAAGTCCTTTTAAAACTTGAATATCTTGAGCTGAGTAACTTTCTTGCATTGTTCTTCCTATGTCATAAAGAAAAGGTTAATAAAAGTATACCTGTTTCAAAGGAAAAAGTAAAGATATGACATATTTGTGTTGCAATGTGCAGGTGTATACTTTAAACTATAGCTTTAAAGGAAAAGATAAAATAAAAATGTTAATATCTTGTGGACAAGTTCGTGCATTTATATTTGGCTTAACAAAAATCTAATAATTATTTGCAGTATAGGGAATAATTTGAACCGGCCGAAAGATGCCTATGTCTAAATATTTATATTATAAAGACTTACGTCTAAAATGTTCTTATTTTGGAGATTTTGTTGGTTTTTCCAACCGCAAAGACGTTTTTGTTACAGTATTGTTACAGTATTTTTCACTTGTGGATAACTTGTTACTAAATTGGAGATAACCTGGAGCTTTTTATGAATAATAACACATGGAATTACAATATTTTCTGGAATGAAGTCTTAAAACAGATACGGGAAGAGATTTCGGACCAAGAATATTTCATGTGGTTTAACAGCATTGAATACGACCACTCAAAAGAGTATGAAATCGTACTCAGTGTTCCCTCTTCTTTCTATAAAGACCAGGTAAAACAGCGTTATCTCTCTCTGATTGATTCAAAAATGTATGATTTAACCGGTACAAAAATCAATATCACTTTCCAGGTAAGAAAACCGAAAAAAAACGTCTCTTCGAATACACAGAAAAAAACAAAGGATACCCTTCCAAAACCGATAAAAAAACGAGACCATCCTCAGCTCAATAGTGAATACACGTTTGAATCGTTCGTAATTGGTGAAAATAACTCCTTCGCTGCAAACGCTTCAATAGCCATATCAAAAAATCCCGGAAGAGCGTATAATCCTTGCCTTATCTACGGCGGTGTCGGATTAGGCAAAACACACCTTATCCAATCAATCGGCAACGGAGCGTTTAAAGAGTTCAATGATATAAACATCGTTTATATTACCGCCGAAACATTTACCAACGAGTTCATTCAAGCAATTCAAAGCCAACAGATGAATAAATTTAAAAATAAATATCGTTCCGTAGACATTCTCCTTATCGACGATATCCATTTTCTACAAAACAAGAAGGAAACACAAGAAGAGCTCTTTCATACTTTCAACGCTCTCTATGAAGCAAACAAACAACTCGTCTTCACTTGTGATCGTCCGGTTTCCGAATTAAAACAATTAACCGATCGCCTGAGAAATCGTTTCGAACGGGGTTTAAATGTCGATCTGCAACCTCCGAATTTTGAAACAAGGTTTGCCATCCTTAAACAGAAACTTGAAAACAAAAATGTTTCCATCTCTGATGAAGTTATCAGTCTGATTTGTAATAATGTTACCAGCAACGTTCGAGATTTGGAGAAAGCACTGACCAAATTGATGGCCTACGCGGATCTGGTAAATAAAACGATAACGCCCGACATTGCCCAGCAGCAGTTAAAAGATATCTTTTCTAATCCAAAGCACAGTAATATTACCATTGAAATGATTCAGAGGGTCGTCGCGGACTATTTTGGTCTTTCTCACAACGACCTTCGAGGCAGAAAGAGAACAAAAGCAATTGTTTTTCCTCGTCAGCTGGCTATGTACGTGGCGCGCGAAATTACGGAATTTTCAACAACCGAATTAGGACTTGAGTTCGGAGGAAGAGACCATACCACCGTTATGCACGCGTGTCAAAGAGTGGAAAACAGAATAAAAACAGACCCTACATTAGAACCGACAATACAACATCTTATAAGAACGGTAAAGGAATTCGGGACAAAATCTTAATACACTGTTCCGTTTTTGTGGACAAAGAGTGAATACTTTACATACCTGTTGATATTGTTAATAAATTGGGTATATAAAAGAGAAGTTATTCGTAATGTATTTTTCTATAGGTCAAAGGATTATAACGGTTTTACACATTTCAACAGTGCCTATTACTTATATTACTATTTATTAATATATTAAGAGGAGAAGAAGATGCAGTTTGAGTGTGACAGAAATACAATTTTAAGAGAGATTTCGATTGCACAGGAAATTATTTCCACCCGAAACGCTCTTTCCATTCTTTCCAATGTACTTATCGAAACACACGATCAGGAGCTTTTTATAAAGGCGACAGATTTAAAAGTAAGCTTTGAAACGGTAATTCCTGTTCATGTACAAGTTTCCGGCAGTACAACGATATTTTGCGATAAATTTTCAGGTATTCTTCGTTCTCTTCCGGAAGGAGAAATTGAATTTGAACAACAAGAATCGAGACTTATCATTCGACCGAAAGGAAAGAAGATCGATTTTCAATTGAAAAGTATCGCTTCCGATAAATTTCCGGAACTGCAGACAATTTCCGATGACAAGTTTTTCACTATTCGACAATCTGATATTATCGATATGATTACTCAAACCAACTTTGCCGTTTCTGATGATGAAACGCGCTATTTTATGAATGGTGTCTATTTTGAAAAAAACAATTCCTCTTTAATTATGGTAGCTACCGACGGAAGAAGACTCTCCTATATCAATAAGGAAATTGAGGGAAATGTTTCCGATTTTCCGGCTGTAATAATTCCACCGAAAATCCTTAATCTTATCCGAAAGTTGGCCTCGGGCGAGGGAGATTTAGCAATTGCAGTGACTGAAAAATCGCTTTTTGTTAAATTTGATACCATAAGGTTGTCTTCTAATCTCATTGAAGGACAATTTCCAAACTATTCACGGGTTATTCCTGATGAACAACAGAACAGCCTTACCGTTGATAAGAAGGCTTTTTACGAGGCTTTGAAGAGGGTATCTCTTCTTGTCGAGCAAAAATCGAGAAGGATATACCTTTCATTAGTTGACAATGTAATGACGTTAAGCTCCGAAGAGAGTGAAATTGGAATAGCTAAAGAAGAAATTTCCTGCGAATACCAGGGAGAGGATGCAAATATTGCGCTCAACTATCTTTATCTGGAAGATCCTCTTAAGGTCATCGATACGGATGAGGTGATCATCGAATTTACGGAAGTGAATAAGGCTATTACGATACACGCGTTACCGAAAAAGGATTATTTTCATATAGTAATGCCTATGCAGCTTGATTAATGGGGTTTAGAACTGTTTCGACTCATAATGTTCGAAATCTCGAAAACCAAGAGGTTGATACCGATGCATCAGATGTTTTCTTAATCGGAGAAAACGGCCAGGGAAAAACTAATTTTATAGAAACAATCTACCTTCTCTGCTACGGTTCGTCCTTTCGTACAAAAAAGGACGATTTAATTAAATGCTATGGTGAAGATGAGGTTTGGATAAGAGGAATCTACTCTCTAACCGAAGGCTTGGTTAATACCATTTTTTTTACGATGAAGAAGAGGAAAAAAGAAATATATTTTAATCAGAAAAGGATAAAAGACCGTAAAGAGCTTGTTAATAATATTCCGTGTATTATTTTTTCACACAATGATATTCAATTTATCGGAGGCCCTCCGGACAGACAACGTTGGTTCTTCAATCAAACTATCAGTTTGTACAATCCGCTTTACATCGATCTTTACAGAAAATATCAAAAAGTGTTGAAAATTAGAAACGATCAACTAAAAAAAGGAAAAATACCTATAATCGATCTGTATGATGAGCAGTTGATATACCTTGGTTTAGAAATTCAGCGCAGAAGAGAGAACACGATTGAAGAATTTAATAGTACCTTTAAGAGTGTTTTTCACGGCATCTCGGATATAACTGATGAAATAAGGATAGAGTATGGTCCATCATGGAAATATGCTCAAGATGAGAATGAAGTGAAGACGGTGTTGGAAAAGAGGAAAAAGAAGGACCTCGAATTTGGGACAACCACTTCCGGACCTCACAGAGACAAGATACGTTTTCTTCAGGGAAAGAGAAATTTTGCCGATGTAGCATCGACAGGACAACTGCGGCTCATGTCTCTTTCTCTCAGAGTGGCACAGGCGGTCTTTTTTAGTAACAAAACGGGAAGAAAACCGGTAGTCCTTCTCGATGATGTTCTTTTAGAGCTGGATGTGGAAAAAAGAAAACGATTTGTCGGGCTTCTTCCCGATTATGAGCAGGCTTTTTATACTTTCCTTCCCGATGAAAGGTTTGAACGGTTTCAAGGTAAAAAGGCCCTCAAATATCGTGTAGTTGAAGGTAAGGTTTTACCATATGAAACAGGCCCGTGACGTTTTGCAGCAGTTTCTCATAAAGAGAGGATTGAAA